>JANOCF010000433.1:0-4678 GCA_031412055.1 Holophagales bacterium
CCGCTGGGCGCCGCGGCTGCGGCGGTCCTCGAAGGCCGGCTCCCCTTCCCCGCCTTCCTCGCCGCGCTGGATCAGCTTGGCGAAGGCGCTCACCGTCGGGGCCTCGAAGAGGCTCACACCGGTGACGTCGGCCTTCAGCTCGCCCTTGATGCGCGAGATGACCTTCAGGCCGACGAGGGAGTTGCCTCCCAGGTCGAAGAAGTTGTCGTGCACACCCACGCGGTCGATGCCGAGGATCTCCTGCCAGATGGCGGCGATCTTCTCCTCGAGCTCGTTGCGCGGCGCCACGTAGGCGCTTCCCAGCACCGGGCGGGCGTGGACCTCGCGGGCGTCCGTGGCCTCGGCGGCCAGCTCCTCCAGCGACTTGGAAGCGTAGCTCTCCTCGATGCGGGCCTGGAAGTCCTCCCGCGACACGGCCACCTGCGACAGCGTGCTGCGCAGGATCCTCTCCAGGGCGTCGACGCCCTGGGCCGGCGCGAGCCCCATCTTGAGGTTCTCCTCGCGCCAGGCCTTGAGCTCGGCCGGCACCTCGGTCTCGACCGCCATGCCGACCTCCTGCCAGGCGTCCCACTCGACTGAAACAACCGGCAGGCCGCCGCGCAGGCGCTCGGCGCGGGCAAAGGCGTCGAGGAAGGCGTTGGCCGCCGAGTAGTCGGACTGGCCCGCCTGCGACAGGACCGCGGTCACGGACGAGAACAGGACCATGAAGTCGAGCGGCACGTCGGCGAACACCTCGGCCAGCGCCAGGGTGCCCTGGATCTTGGGCGCGAACACGCCCTCCGCGATCTCGCGGGTCTTGGTCTGGATGAGCCCCATGCCCGGGACGCCCGCGGCGTGCAGGATGCCGTGGATGGCGCCGAACCGCGCGAGAGCCCGCTCCTTGACCTCCCGCATGCGCTCGCGGTCGGCGCTGTCCGCGCTCTCCACCACCACTTCGGCGCCCAGCTCCTGGAGCTGGTGACCTTGAGGATGCGGCGGCTCACCCGGTCGCTCTCTCCGTGGGCCGAGATGTGGCTGTCCCACCGGTCCTGCTCCGGCAGACCGGATCGGCCGAGCAGGATCAGCTTCGCCCGGTACTCCCGCGCCAGGTGCTCGGCGACGGCCAACCCGATCCCGCCGAGACCGCCGGTGACCAGGTAGACGCCGTTCTCGCGCAGGCGCGGCGCGCCGGTCTCCTTCTCCAGTCGGACCGGCTCGAAGATCTGCACCCAGCGATGCGCTCCGCGCCAGGCCACGACAGGGTCAAAGGAACCTCCGCCCAGCTCGCCGAGCACGCCGTCCACGAGAAGGGCGAGCAGGCGCGGCGAGGACGGGAGGGTCATGGGGATGTCCACGGACCGCGGCTTGATCTTCGGCATCTCGCGCGGGATCACCTTGGCGGGACCGAGAACCGTGGCCCGCTCGGGCCGCAGATCCTCCTCGCCGGTGACGTCCTGAACGCCGCTGGAGACCACGAGGAGATCGACCTCGGTGTCTTCTTTGGAAAAAGCCCTGGCCAGGAAGAGCAGGCTGTAGTAGCCCCGATCGAGCGAGTCGCCGGCAGAGACGGCTCCGGACGTCCACAGGTGGACGACCTTGCGTGGCAGCTTGCCCTTCCCCTTGAGGTCGCCGAGGAGCGACGCGTAGTCCTCGTCCTTGCGCGGATCGATGCGGTAGGCGCCGTCCCCCGTCCTGGAGAACCCGTCGCCGATCTCGACCGTCGTCACGTCCGCGCCCAGCTCGCGCAGCCTCCGCTCCAGGTGCGGGCCGAGGCCGTCCGGCTCCGTGAACAGGAGCCAGCGCGTGGCGTCGCCGTTCCCTTCTCCTACCAGCTCGTGGAGATCGAAGGCCGCGGGCCGCTCGGCGCGCTTCCAGGCCGGGACCCAGAACCAGTCCGCCGGGTCCTTGGCGGCCCGCTTGCGGCCGGCCAGCTCCGGCTGGATCGGATCGACCCAGTAGCGCTGGCGCTCGAACGGATAGGTCGTCAGCGGCACGCGGCGGCGGCGCTCCGCGGCCCAGAACGCTTCGAAGCCGACGTCCACGCCCGCCATCCAGAGCCGTCCCAACGCGGTGAGCACGAAGGCGACGTCCCGGTGCCGCTCCTTGGGGTGCCGGATCGTCGAGATCATCGCGTGCGTCGACTGCCTGGCCGGGTGTACCCGCGCCGCGGTCGACAGCACGTTGCTCGGTCCGACCTCCAGCAGCACACGGTCCGAGTCCTTCATCAGCTCGCCCAGGTTGTCGGCGAAGCGCACGGCGCCGCGGAGCTGCCGCGCCCAGTAGTCGGGGCTGGTGGCTTCCTCGGGCGTGATCCAGGTACCGCTCACGTTCGAGAGGTACGGCATCTGCGGCGCCCGCATCGGCACCCGCGCCACGGTTGCGCGGAACTCATCCAGGACCGGCTCCATCATCGCCGAGTGGAAGGCGTGCGACGTGTGCACGGGCCGCACCTCCAGCCCCTTGCCCTCCATCTCCTGACGGAAGGCCGCGACCGCCTCGTGGGTGCCGGACACGACCGTCATGTCGATGCGGTTGATCGCGCCCACCGAGACCTCGGGGTGGTTGGCGAGCAGCGGCAGCACCTCACCCTCGGACAGCGGCACGGCCAGCATGGCGCCGGAAGGCTGGCTCTGGACCAGCTTGCCGCGCCGGGCCACGAGCGCCAGGCCGTCCTCCATGGAGAAGACGCCGGCCACGCACGCGGCCGTGTACTCGCCCACGCTGTGTCCGATCATGGCCTGCGGCTTCACGCCCCAGCTTATAAAGAGCTGCGCGGTGGCGTACTCGACGACGAAGAGCGCGGGCTGGGCGAACATCGTCTGCCGCAGCTTCTCGCCCGCCTCCTCGGTGTCGGCGCCTTCAGGGGGATACATCACATCGCGCAGATCGACGCCGTCGAGGTGCTCCTTGAGCAGCTCGCAGCAGCGGTCCACGACGTCGCGGAAGACCGGCTCGCTCTCGTAAAGCTCCAGCCCCATGTTCGGGTACTGCGAGCCCTGGCCCGGGAAGAGGAACGCCACCGAGCGCTCGCCCGCCTCGCGGTAGCCGCTCACCACCCGGTCCGGCTCCAGCTCCTGAAGGGCGGCGGCGCCGTCCTGACTGTCCGCGCAGACGATGAAGCGACGGTTGTCGAACACGCGCCGGCCTGTCTGGAGCGTGAAGGCCACGTCCGCGAGAGGCTGATCCGGATGCTCACGCAAGTGAGCCGCGAGATTCTGGGTGAGCGTCTCCAGAGCGGTGGCCGTCTTGGCCGAGATCATCAGGAGCTGATAGGACCGAGACGGGCCCGAAGGCTCCTGCGCCGGAGCTTCTTCCATGACCACGTGCGTGTTGGTGCCGCCCATGCCCAGCGAGCTCACGCCCGCGCGGCGAGGAATCCCACCCGGCGTCTCCCAAGGCTTCAGCTCCGTGCTGACGAAGAACGGGCTGTTCTCGAAGTCGATCTTCGGGTTCGGCTCCTTGAAGTTGAGGATCGGCACCAGCGTCTTGTGGTGCAGGCAGAGCGCCGCCTTGATGAAGCCCGCGACACCGGCCGCCGTGTCCAAATGGCCGATGTTGGTCTTCACCGAGCCGATGGCGCAGTACTGCTTCCTGTCCGTGCCGGCGCGGAACGCCTGGGTCAGCGCCGTGACCTCGATCGGATCGCCGAGCAGCGTGCCGGTGCCGTGCGCCTCGACATACGTGATCGAATCCGGCGTCACCCCGGCCGCGGCCTGGGCCATCATCACGACCTCGGCGTGGCCGTCCACGCTCGGCGCCATGTAGCTCACTTTATTCGAGCCGTCGTTGTTGCACGCCGAGCCCTTGACCACCGCGAGCACGTTGTCGCCGTCGGCGAGCGCCTCGGACAGGCGCTTCAGGATCACCGCGCCGCCGCCGTGGCCGCTCACGAAACCCTTGGCATCGGCGCTGAAGGTGCGGCAGTGGCCCTCGGGATCGGTGGTGCCGCCCTCGTGGTACATGTAGCCCTGGGTCTCGGGCACATGGATCGAGCAGCCGCCCGCGATGGCCATGTCGCACTCGTGGTTGAGCAGGCTCATGCACGCGTAATGGATCGCGGTCAGCGACGTCGAGGACGACGACTGCACCAGCACGCTCGGCCCCCGCAGGTTCATGCGGTAGGAGACCTCGGTCGTGATGCTGTCCTTGTCGTTGCCGATGGCCGCGGCCAGGCTGTCCACCGACGCCACGAGATCGATGTGGTAATAAAGGTTTTTGAGCCAGTAGGTGTTCATGCTCTGGCCCGCGAACACGCCCACCCGGCCCGGGTAGCGGTCGGTGTCATAGCCGGCCAGCTCCATGGCCTCCCACGCGCACTCCAGGAACACGCGGTGCTGCGGATCGGTCAGCTCGGCGCTCCTCGGGTTGTAGCCGAAGAAGCCGGCGTCGAACAGCTCCACGTCGCCCACGATGCCCTGCGCCTTGATGTAGTTCGGGTTGGCGATCAGCTCCGGATCGGTGCCCGCGGCCAGCAGCTCCTCGTCGGTGAAGCGGCGAATGGATTCGACCCTGTTCACAAGGTTTTTCCAGAGCTGGTCCACGTTGCCGGCGCCGGGGAAGCGGCCGCTCATGCCGATGATCGCGATGTCGGTCTCGCGGTCCACACCGCGCCGCGCCTGCGCCCGCTTGCGGCTCTCGTCGATCGCGACGGCAGCGACGGCGGACTCCCCCGCTTCCGGAGACAGCGACCGCACCAGCG
>JANOCF010000434.1:0-4116 GCA_031412055.1 Holophagales bacterium
GTCCTTGAGCGCAGAGTGCGTTTTGCCTTGCTGAGACCTTTCCTTATGTCGTGTACTTCGACCCGAGGGGTGGTCAGGTGGTGATCTTGACTGTGCTCCACCAGCGGCGTCATCCAGACGCCTGGAAGCGAGGCGGGTAGCTCTTACAGAATCCCGCCCTCCGGCCAGTTCTTCCAGTGGGTGTTGGGCTTGCGGCGGGGGCGGTAGAGCTTCGGGTCGCCGGTCTCCAGCACCTTGGCGAGGGCCTGGAAGGTCGGGCTCTCGCCGGGCATGTCCCCTTCCGAGATGTCCGGGTGGTTCCACTCTTCTAGCCGCAGCAGACGGGGCAGGTCCTCCGGCAGAGAGGCCTGGATCTCCTCGTCGTTCGCGAGCAGCAGCTCCCGGTGCTCGGGCAGCAGGCCGCGCAGCAGCTCGAAGCCCTGAATTCCGGGCGGAGACTCCAACTCGATCTCCCGGAACAGGTAGTGCTCCGGATCCCGGGGCAGGGAGACGAGCCGGCCGCGGAGGCGCAGGTCGGTGGCTTCTGGGCTCAAGGTCAGGCCGTCCTCGTCGAAGAGAGGCCCGGAGTCGCCGTCCGCCACCGGGCGCAGGATGTCCTCCTGGCTGATCCCCGGCGGGCGCCGGAGACAGTTGCCGAAGCAGTAGAGCGCGTCGTCGATCCCGCCGATCCCGCCCATGTGCGAGTTGAACCCCAGCACCTCGATGACCATCGCCCAGCGCTTTGCATCCCGGAACAGCGTCAACCGCGTGTCCGCCGGGTAGACGTACGCGTTGTCGAGCGTGGGAAATGTGTACGCCGTGGCACAACGATCGAGCTGCTCCAGGATCTCGGCAGCCGAGCACGTAGCATTCATTGAGGAGAGTCTATGTCAAAGTCGCTGTTGGCACAGCATCAGCGCTCCCTCAGAAAGCCGGAATCGCCGCAGAGCCGTCACGCGCCGGTTGCGTCCCTGCGACAGGCGGCTCTTATCCTTCCCCCAGCCGCCAATACGGCTTCACCCAACCATGCCAACCGAGATCAGCGTCGCCGAGATGCGCGCCGGGTTCCTCTCCCGGATCACGACCGGCTCCACCTTGGCGGAGCTCCCGGGCTACGAAGCGTCGCTCGAGCTCACGGACAAAGCCAAGAAGGCGGGCGACTTCTTCCATAGCCATCCGGAAGTGCCGGGGATCCTGCTGACCGAGAAGGGGCGCTTCCGGACCGTGCTGTCCCGCCGGTTCTACCTGGACGTCGTGGGCCGCTACTGCGGCATGGACCTCTACCACCCGCGCCCCATCGAGTTCATGATGTCGCGCCAGGAGGAGATGGGCGGACCGATGCTGCTCTCCGGCGACCTCCGGATCGAAGAGGCCGTGCGCCGCGGGCTGGAGAGGCCGCGGTCCCTGGTCTACGAGCCGCTGGTGGTCCGCATCTCCGACGACGGTGCGCAGGGCCCCGGGGTGCGCCTGCTGGATTTCGAGGACCTCCTGGCCGCCGATTCCAGGGTGACGCTGCTCCGCAGCCAGCAGATGAAGCAGATCCTCGCCACGGTCCGGGAGGGGCTGCTCCTGATCGACCGCGAGCTCCGCGTCGGCCTAGAGTACGCGGGCTCGGCCGAGGAGATCCTCGAAGCCTCGGGCCTCGCCGGCCGCAGGCTGCCGGAGGTGCTCGCCGGCATCCTCGACCCCGAGCGGGTGCAGCTCGCTTCCGAGTACCTGGACATGCTCTTCGATCCCCGGGTGATCGAAAACCTGGTGGTCAAGATCAATCCGCTGCTCAAGGTCGAGGCCCGCTTCGGCGATCGGCGCGAGAGGCGCAAGATCCTCGCCTTCCGCTTCACGCGCGGTATCGGCGGCATCAGCGGCATGGAGGGCGGCGTCATCCGGCACCTGCTGGTGCGCATCGAGGACCGGACGAGGGAGGAGGAGCTGGCGCGCGAGCTGGAGGACCAGCGCCGCCGCAGCGAGCAGCGCCTGGACCTCGCTCTGGCCCTCGTGCAGGCGGACCCCGAGGCCGCGGTCGCTCTCCTCGACCGGATCGAGGCCCTGGTGCGCAATGCGGCTCCCTTGCCGGGAGACCTGGGCGAGCTGCTCCGCGAGCTGCACGCGGCCAAGGGGGAGGCGAGCCTTCTGGGCTTCGCCCCGCTGGCCCGGGAGATCCACAGGCTCGAAGACGCCCTGGACGGATTCCGGCGCGGCGGCCCGCAGGCGGCCGTGACACCGACGCTCGACGCCCTGTCCGCCCTGCTCGGCGAGGTCCGGTCGGTGCTCGAGCAGTTGACCCGGCTGGGCCGCGCGTCGGTTGCCCCGGTTCCGCCGGCTGCGTCGCCTGAGCCGAAAAAGGATCTTCCCGCCGCTCTGGAGGGATTCGTAGTGGCGCTCGCGGACGAGCTGGGCAAGCCGGCCCGCTTCCTCTGGCGCGCGAACGGGCTGGAGCTGCCGCGTGCCCAGGCTCCCGCGGTGCGCGACGCGCTGGTCCAGTTTGTCCGCAACTCGCTCGTCCACGGAATCGAGGCTCCCGAGGAGCGTCAGCGCCGCGGCAAGCCCGCCATGGCCACGCTCCAGTTCGCGGCCCGTTCCGCGGACGGCCAGACCGAGCTGATCTTCCAGGATGACGGACGAGGCCTGGACGCCGAGGCCCTCCGCGCCCGCGCCGCGCAGCTCGGGCTTTCCGCGGGCCCGGAAGAGGACCTGCGCCAGCTCATCTTCCGGTCTGGGTTCTCCACCGCCTCCGAGTCGCTGCACGCGGGGCGCGGGGTCGGTCTCGACCTCGTCCGCAGCCGGATCGAGGCGCTCGGCGGCCGGGTCGAGGTGCACAGTCAGCCGGGCCGCTTCTGTGCCTTCCGGATCCTCCTGCCGCGGGAGGGACCATGAGGCTCCTGGTGGTCGACGACTCGCTCGTGGTGCGCAACGCCGTCGCCCGTGGTATTGGAGCGGGTGGAGACAGGACCATCACGGAGGTGCTGCGCGCCGAGGACGGCATGGAGGCGGTCGCCCTGTTCCGGCAGCACCGTCCCGAGCTGGTGACCATGGACCTCACCATGCCGAACCTGGACGGGCTCTCGGCCATCGCGCAGATCCGGCAGGTCGAGCCGCGGACGTCGATCCTGGTGATCTCCGCCCTCAACAGCCACCGCGTCGCCCTGGAAGCGATCCAGCGCGGCGCGTGCGGCTTCCTGACCAAGCCCTTCACCGAGCGTGAAGTGGCCGAGGCTCTCGAGGAACTGGTGCAACATGCTCTCTCCCATGGCCGATGAGACTCCCGGGCGGGAGACCGTCCCCGTTCCGAAAAGCGGCCAGGCCGCGCGCATCCTCATCGTCGAGGGCGATCCGCTGCTGCGCGAGATCCTCGGCTCCAGCCTCGAGCTCCACAATCCGCGCTACCGCACGGTCGCGACCGCCGACCCTGCCGCCGGCTACGCGGCGCTCGCGGCGGCCGAGGTCGACCTCGTGATCGGCGCGCTGGACCTGCCGGCGAGGGCGGACCAGCTCCGCTTCTTCGAGCGCGTGCGTGAGGTCGTCCCCCACGTCCCGGTCCTGCTCCTGAGCGAGGCCGCGTCCGGCGCGGTGCCCGAGCGGGCCGCCTACGACGCCCTGGTGCCGAAGCCGCCTGACATGGACGAGCTCCTGGCCCGGGCGGACCGCCTGCTGCGCCGCAGCCGGCAGAGCGTGGTCCGGGGCATCGGCCTGGCGAGCTTCCTCCAGGTGATCCACCTGGAGCGCAAGACCTGCACCCTCACGGTGGCCGGCGGCGGCAGCCGGGGCGAGCTCGGCATGCGGCTCGGGAACCTGGTCCATGCCCAGGCCGGACCGCTGCTGGGTAAGGAGGCGCTCTTCGCCGTCCTCGGCTGGCCCACCCCGGTCCTGACGATCGACGACCACTGCGACGGCGCGGTCAACCTGGACGGCGCGCTCGAAGTGACGACGCTCGCGGTCGGCGCCGAGACCACGCTGGCGCGGATCATCCGCATGGTCGAGTCGGCGCAGGCCGCCAAGGCGCCGATCCAGCGCATCGTCGATCAGGTCAGCGCCGTCTTCGTGCCGGTCGTGCTGGTGATCGCCGTCCTCACGTTTCTTGGCTGGGCGACCTTCACCGGCAACTGGGAGCAGGCGGTCATCAACGCCGTGGCGGTGCTC
>JANOCF010000435.1:0-3340 GCA_031412055.1 Holophagales bacterium
CGCCGATCGGCCGGCCGATCGGCAACGCCCGCGCCTGGGCGCTCGATCCGAATGGAGAGATGGTCCCCGCCGGCGTGCCGGGAGAGCTGTATATCGCGGGCGCCGGGCTGGCGCGGGGCTACCTGAACCGTCCCGACCTGACGGCGGCGCGCTTCGTACCGGACTCGTTCGGAGGAGCGGGGGACCGCCTGTACAGGACCGGCGACCTGGCGCGCGGGCTGCCGGACGGCAACCTCGAATTCCTGGGCCGGATCGACCGCCAGGTCAAGATCCGCGGGCTGCGCATCGAGCTGGGCGAGGTGGAGGCGGCGCTCGGCCAGCATCCGGCGGTGGCGGAGTGCGCGGTCTTCGTGCGCGACGACGGGGCGGGCCGGCGTCTCATGGCCTGCGTCGTGCCCCGGCCGCCACAGCGGGAGACCCGGGACGCGAGCCCGGACCTCGCCTCTCAGCTCCGCGAGCATCTGCGGAGCCGGCTTCCCGAGTACATGCTGCCGGCGAGCTTCCTCTTGCTGGAGAGCCTGCCCTTGACCCCGACCGGCAAGCTCGACCGCCGGGCGCTCTCCGAGCTTGGAGGGAACACCGGCATCGAGCGGGAGCGGGTTGAGCCCCGGGACGTGATCGAGCTCGAGCTGGCGCGGATCTGGTCGGACGTCCTGGGCTTGCCCCGGATCGGGGTGAGGGACAACTTCTTCGCCCTCGGAGGGCACTCGCTGCTGGCGGTTCGCCTGGTGGAGCAGGTGCGGCAGCGCTTCGGCCGCGAACTGCCTCTCTCCGTGCTCTTCCAGGGAGGCACGGTGGAGGAGATGGCGGCCCTGCTGCGGGACGAGCCGTCCACCGCCGCCGAGGGGTGCCTGGTGCCCATCCAGCCCGCGGGCCAACATGCGAGGGCAAAGCGGCCGTTTTTCTGCGTCCATCCGGCGGGCGGCGACGTCCTCTGCTTCGCGGCCCTGGCCAGGCACCTGGGCCCGGACCAGCCCTTCTATGGCCTTCAGTCGCGGGGCATGGCCGGGGAGGGCGAGCCCCTGACGCGGGTGGAGGAGATGGCGGCGCTCTACCTGGAGGAGATCCGCGCGGTGCAGCCGTCCGGTCCCTATCTCCTGGGCGGCTGGTCGCTGGGAGCGTTGATCGCCTTTGAAATGTCGCGCCAGCTCCAGGCCGCGGGCGAGGAAGCGGCCCTGCTGGCCGTCCTGGACAGCTCGCCGGAGATCGCGGGCCAGGAGGGAGACGCGGGAGATGCGGGAGATGCGGGAGACGACCATGTCACCGCGCTGCTGGAGATCGCGGAGTACGTCGAGCGCATGTGGGGCAAGCCCGTGGGCCTCGTTCGGGAGGACCTGAAGGGTCTGGATGCCGAGGCCGGACTGGATCTGCTGCTGGCGCGGTTGAGCGCCGCGGACTTCCTGCCGCCGGGAGCGGGCGTGGGCCAGCTCCGCCGGATCCTGAAGGTCTACCAGGCCAATACCCTGGCCGTCCGGCGCTACGTGCCCGGCCTCTACCCGGGCCGTGTGACCGTGTTTCAGGCCGCGGACTCGCCGGCCCCGTCGGACACCGCCGGGCCACGGCCCTCCGATCTGGGCTGGGGCCGGGTCTCGGGCAAGCCGGTGACGATTCACACGGTTCCGGGCGACCACATCACGATCCTGAAGGAGCCGAACGTCGAGGAACTGGCACAGAGTCTCCGCGCAGCCCTGGAAGGGCAGGTCCCCGAACCGGAGCCCGAGCCGCAGGCTGGAGGCGGGGAGCGGCCCGTCGAAGCACCGGAGCGGTTGAGCGACCGCGAGAGGCGCGTGGCCGCCATGCGCTCCAAGCTCTCGGACCGCCAGAAGGCCGTGTTCGCCAAGCTGCGGAGCCGCGAAGTGGTCCCCGCCGCTTCCGGGATCCCCCGCCGCGAGGGGAGCGGTCCCGCGCCGCTCTCGTTCGCCCAGGAGCGCCTCTGGTTCCTGGACCGGCTGGAGCCCGGAAGCCCGGGCTACAACGTCCCCGCGGCCCTGCGCCTCACCGGCGCGCTGGACATCCCGCGCCTGGAGCGGTGCCTCGCCACGATCGTCCGCCGCCACGAGACGCTGCGCACCACGTTCGCCGAGGTGGCCGGAGAGGCGCGCCAGGTGATCGCGCCCCCCTCGGACTGGCGGCTGCCAGTGATCGACCTGAGCCGGCTGCCGCCGGAAGTCCGGCAGGCCGAAGCCCTGCGCGCAGGCCGGGAGGAGGCCCTGACGCCCTTCGACCTCGCCCGCGGGCCGGTGCTGCGCAACCGCCTCCTGCGCCTGGCCGAAGACGAGGGCATGCTCCTCGTCACCCTGCATCACATCGTGAGCGACGGCTGGTCGATCGGCGTGCTGGTGCGCGAGACCGTGGCGCTCTACGCGGCGCTTTACGAGGAGAATCCCCTGCCCGCTCTGCCGATCCAGTACTCGGACTACGCGGTCTGGCAGCGGGAGTGGCTGCGGGGCGAGGTGCTCGAGGAGCAGATCCGCTTCTGGACGAAGGAGATGGAGGGCGTGCCCGCGGTGCTCGATCTGCCCTCGGACCGCCCGCGGCCGTCCGCGCGCAGCTCGCGTGGCGCAGCCGAGCCCCTGGCGATCCCCGAGGCCGTGATCGGGCCGCTCCGGGAGCTCGCCCGGAGCGAGGGGGCCACGCTGTTCATGGTGCTCCTCGCCGCCTTCCAGACCTGGCTGCACCGCTACTCGGGCCAGCCCGACATCCTGATCGGCACCCCCGTGGCCAACCGCGGCCGGACCGAGACCGAGGGGCTGATCGGCTTCTTCGTCAACACCCTGGTGATGCGCGGCCGCATCGATCCTCCGGGCACGTCCCGTCTCACGTTCCGGAGCCTGCTGGAGCGGACCCGGTCCTCGTCCCTCGCCGCCTTTGCCCACCAGGATCTCCCCTTCGAGCGGCTGGTCGAGGCGCAGGGCGCCGAGCGGAGCCTCGCCCACACGCCGCTCTTCCAGGTCATGTTCGCGCTCCAGAACCTCACGGCGGAGACCTTGTCGCTCTCCGGGCTGACCCTGGAGTCGATCGACCTGTCCGGCGCCTCGGCGCACTTCGACCTGTCGATCTCCATGCAGGAGAGCGACGGCCTTGCCGGGCTCGTCGAGTACAGCCTGGACCTGTTCGACGCCGGAACGGTCCGCCGCATCCTGGGCCACTTCCGGACGCTCCTGGAAGGGGTGGGGCGCGACTCCGGCCAACGGCTCTCGGACCTGCCGCTCCTCACGGGGGCCGAGCAGGCGGAGCTGCGGACCGGGTCGAACGTGTCCGGGCGGGCGCTCCGCCTGGTCCGCTGCCTGCACCACGTGATCGAGGAGCAGGCGGCTCTCCGTCCGGACGCCCTGGCGGT
>JANOCF010000436.1:0-2906 GCA_031412055.1 Holophagales bacterium
CCGGGCGCGGGAGAGGACCAAGCGGTGGATGTCGACCTCGATGCCGAGGTCCGTCAGGTCCCCCTGGTCGAGGCTGGTCAGCACGGTCACCGCGAGGATCTTCAGGTCACCCTTTGCGCGGCAGGCGGCTTCAAGAATGCCGTCGTTGCCGTGGACGGTCGTAAACGTGATGCGTCGTTGCCGGAGCTGGCGGACGGCCGAGGCCACCGTCTCGGGCACGTCGAAGAGCTTGAGGTCGGCGAAGACCTTCTTGTCCTGGTCCACCAGCCAGTCGATCAGCTCGAAGTAGCCGCCCGTCGCGAACAGCTCCAGGCCTACCTTGTAGAACTGGACCGCCTCGCCCAGCGTGGTCACCAGGCGCTTCGCCTCGTCGACGCTCGGCACGTCCAGCGCAAAGATCAGACGATCTTCGGGGGGGATCTCCTTGGTCGAGATCCGGATGGGGTCGCCCGCTTCGGGCTCCTTGGGGATGTCAGATGCCATGCGCTCACCTCCCGGGCGGCGAGGCTAGCACAGGGCTAGGCGCTCTTGGGAAGAGACGTCCGCGGGCGCGGCTCCAGCGGCGCTGCTTCCGGAGGCCGGGAAGAAGGAGACTCCGTCTGCAGCAAGCGGCGGAGCTGCGCGGGGTCGACCGGCTTGGTCAGGTGGAGGTCGAAGCCGGCTTCGCGCGAGCGCCGGCGGTCTTCGTCCCGTCCGTAGCCGGTGACGGCGATCAGCTTGGCCGAAGCGGTGTTTGGATCGCGCCGCAGGGCCGCGGCCACCTGGTAGCCGTCCATCCCGGGCAGGCCGAGGTCGCAGAGCACGACCTCCGGGTGGAAGTCGCGGGCGGCCTGCACGCCGTCCGTGCCCGAGCTGGCGAGCTCGACCTCGTGGCCCGAGAGCTCGAGGAAGTCGCGCATGGTGGCCGCGGCGTCGGGGTTGTCCTCCACCACCAGGATCCGCCGGTGTGAGTCCTCCATGGCCGCATCGACTTCCGGCACGGGAGCCGTCGCCGGGACCCCCTGGGCGTTCTCCCCGATGGGCAGCAGGAGGGTGAACTCCGATCCCTTGCCGAGCCCTTCGCTGGCGGCGCTTACCTCGCCGCCGTGCATCTCGACGAGGCCCCGGACCACCGCCAGACCGACTCCCAGGCCGCCGCGGGCGCGGTCCAGGCTGTGGTCCGCCTGGGTGAAGACCTCGAAGACGTGCGGCAGGACGTCGCGGGCGATCCCCTGGCCGGTGTCCCGGACCGAGACTTCGATCCGGTCCCCGTGCCGCCAGGCCCGGATGCCGATCCGGCCGCCGGGCGGGGTGAACTTGGTGGCGTTGTGCAGCAGGTTGGCCAGGGCCTGCGAGAGGCGCATCTGGTCCCCCCGCACCGGGAGCGGCTCGTCGGGCAGGTCGAGGTCCAGCACGAGGCCGGAGCTGCGCAGGGTCTCGCGGTAGCCCTGAACCGTTTCGCGGACGAGCCGCGCGAGGTCCAGGCTCTCGCAGTTGAGCTCGACCTGGCCGCGGGTGACGCGCGAGGCTTCCAGGAGGTCGTCCACGAGGAGTGCCTGGTGATGGACCTGGCGCTCGGCCGCGTCGATGGTCCGCTGCCAGGTCTCGTCGCCCTCCCCCTTGAGCCGCAGGACCTGGACGGCGTTGCTGATCGCGCCCAGGGGGTTGCGCAGCTCGTGGGCGAGCATGGCCAGGAACTCCTCCTTGGCCCGGTCGGCCCGCTCCAGCGCCGCTCCCTTCTGAGCGAGGCGGAGCGAGAGATCCTCCAGCTTCTCCTCGCTCCCGCGGGCGCGCCGGATCTGCGCGATCATCCAGTCCACCCGCTCTTCGGGAGTGCTGGTGCCGAGCACCATGTCCGGGGGCTCGTAGAAGGCATTGGGGCAGACCTGGTGGCCGAGCAGCGCCAGCGGGTGCGTGCGCAGCGCGTCCTCGAGACGGGCGAGATGGACGGAGGTCGAGGCCTCCCGCGAGTAGCGGCAGAGCACGGAGGTGCGGCTGCCGGCCAGGAACTCGTTCATGCAGGCCTCGAACTCGGTCCAGCGCTCGGCGCCCGCGACCCCGTCCAGGAGCCACCCCGGATCCCAGGTGGCGCGCAGGCCGGAGAAGCCGTCGTCCAGGGCCTGCTGCTCGGCCTGGCGGAGGAGATCCTGCATGGTGTTGAGATCGAACCGGCCGCGCTCCAGCCAGCTCTCGCGGTCGCTCAGCAGGACGAGGGCGCCGCGTTCGATCTGCTTGCCGACCTCGACGTTCTGGGTTTCAAGCGCGCGCTCGACCTCGCGGCAGCTCTCCCGGCTGCCCAGGAAGAGGCTGCGCTCACCGGTGGAGAGTCCGCTCACGAGGAAAGGAATGAGGGCGGAGAGCTTTCCGGCGTGGCTGTCGTAGATCAGGCAGAGGTGATCCCCCTGCCCCAGCCGTCCGATCCGCCCGTTCAACTTGCCTGCCACGGCAACACCCTCCCGGGACTCTCCCGTATGATCAGGAGCCGATAACGGCTCGATGTCGGGCGAGTGCAAGAAGCATGCACGGGTGCGTAAAGGCTCCCCCGGCCAAGCCAGGGGAGCGGTGGAAGTTCTTGAGCGCTGCGAGCGAAGTGGCTAGGGCGCCGGCGGCTCTTCTTGCGGCTCGGGCTCTGGCGGAACAGCCTGGGAGACAGAGTCGTGGAAGTAGCGGACGAGCCGGTGGAAGCCCTGGAGCATCTCGCTCAGGGCCTGCTCCTCGATCGGCGGGATCGGACGGTTGATCCCGAGCACGTGGTACACGTCGGGACCGGAACGCTCGCCGGGCGCGAACATCGACTGCGAGTCCCGGCTGGCCGGCCAGCCGGTGTCGCGTCCACCGCCCGGACGGCGGATTGCCTCCGGCCGTTCATTGACGATCTGGAGCGAATTGTGGAGATCATTCAGGTTGCAGTCGAGGGCGTCGAGGAT
>JANOCF010000437.1:0-2364 GCA_031412055.1 Holophagales bacterium
CGCCGGCGGAAAGGGCTACCTTGAGAACAGCAACCTGAAAGATCTTCGGTGTCATCGCTCTCGCAGTCGTGGTAGGGACAGCGGAAGGAGCTCTCGGGGCGCAGTCGGCCAGGGAGGCCCGGGACCAGCTCCGGAACCGGCCTCTCGCCTTCGAGGAGAACCGCGGGCAGACCGACTCGCGGGTACGGTTTCTCGCCCGCGGCGAAGGCTACCTCCTGTTCCTGACCCCTTCTGAAGCTGTCGTGCGCCTACGCAGTCTCCAGGGCGAAGCAGCCTCGGCACCCGCGCTACGGCTGCGCTGGCTGGGGGCTCGGGCGTTGCCTGGCATCGCCGGAGACCAGGAGCTGCCAGGAGCCAGCCACTATCTGATCGGACGGAAACCGGCGGATTGGAAGACCGGAATCGCCTTTGTGGTCAAGCCGGATCCGAAGGGCGCGCTCGTCTATGCCACCTATCTCGGAGGCTCCCTGGGAGAATGGGGGAGCGGCATCGCCGTGGATCCCCGCGGCTCCGCCTATCTCGCCGGCGGCACCTTCTCGCCCGACTTCCCCTCGTGAACCCGTAACGTTTCCGCCTCCGGCCCGCCTGCCTTCCATAGGCAGCCGGGCTGCCTCAGAGAAACAGGCATCAGAAAACCCAGGCTGCTCTCTCGTTGCAGGGAGATTTCTATGACCAGAAGAGAATTGATCTGTGCTGTCGTCGCGGGAGGCTTGTCTCTGCTTGTTCTCGGGCCCCGTCCCGCGTACGCTGAAGACCTCTTCCGCAGTATCGTCGCGGTGCAGGACATCGAATCCACAGTGATCTCCGGCTTCGACGCGAGCCGCCAGACGGTCAAGGAGCCCGGCAGCAGCGCCATCCTCTCCGGCCTGGAGATGGACGAGGTCGGAGACAAGCCCTGCTTCATCCGGGCGCATTGGTGGCGCCACACCATCGAGGATGTCCCTCAGGAGCTCACGACCGTCTTCGACATCTGCTCGAAGCCGATGGACGGCGACGAATCGATCCTCTTCGCGAATGCCCGGGACACCAAGACCGCTGTGCGCGCCATCCAGGTGTGCAGCAACGGCCAGAACAATCACCGTCTGAAGGGGGTCAAGCTCTTCGGCGCGATCATCGATCAGAACCAGAGCGGCAAGGTGGTCCCGATCGACAGGACGCCCATGTTCGAACGGTCCAACTGCAACCCTCCCTGGAAGGCGGTCCGCGAGTGCGACCCCGGCGAAGTCGCCGTTGGCCTCGTCATCGAGCACACCCCCGAGGAGGTGACCGGGCTCGGCCTGCGCTGCGCAAAGCCGCTCATCAAGCCCGTCAGCCAACCGGACGACGCGGCCGCCCTGTACACCGAGATGGAGAACGACATCCAGGTCCAGACCGACAAGGACGGCGCGACCCGGACAATGACGCTGACCGAAGCGCTCGCGCTCCACGAGGTCGCCGGCGCGACCGTGGTGGTGATCGACAACGGCAAGGTCGCGGACGTCCGCCATTACGGCATGCGCAACGCCAAGGAAAACCTGCGCATCACTGGCGATACCCTGTACCAGGCCGCCTCGATCTCGAAGCTCCTGGGCGGGCTCGCCATGGCGAAGGCTGCGCGCACCAGCCACGGGCCACGGCTCGACGACACGGTGCAGCAGACCGCCGCTACCCATCCGGACAGCCTGATCGCGCGCTGGGTGGACAAGAAGTTCGACCGCGGCGAGGAGGGCTATCCGGCCGAGATCACGGTGCGCCGGCTGCTCGGCCATTCCGCGGGCCTGAGCAACTGGGGCATCGGGAACTCCAAAAGCGACAACGCGACCGAGCTCGAGACGATCCTTCTCGGCGATCCCCTCACCGACAGCACGAAGCCGAGGGTCCGCCCAGGCACGGATTACTGCTACTCGGGCGGCGGCGTCTCCGCGGCGGAGGCGATGCTCGAGATCCATTCCGGACGCACGCCCCGCGAGTTCCTCAACAAGGAGATCCTCGCGGCGTACGGACTCACGAAGAGCACCTTCAGCGACGCCAAGGATTCGATGACAAATCTCGCCCGCGGCTGCAGCCGCGGGACCTGCTCGACCAAGCCGAAACACACCGAAGCCAAGTTCGCGGGCGGCATGCTCGCCAATCCGGAGGAATACGCCCGTCTCCTGACCTTCCTGATGAACGACGGCAAGGACGAGAACGGCAAGCAGGTGATCGATCCCGCGGACGTCCGCGCGGTCCTTACCCCGACGCCCCACCGGGCCAGCACGCTGCGCGCCTGCACCTCCTCGACCGCCTGCGCGGCGGGCGAATCCTGCACGACGGGCCGCTGCATGAAGCCGCTGCCGGATTGCGGGGACGGTGACAGCACGTGGTACGGGCTGGGCGTCAAGCTGG
>JANOCF010000438.1:0-3356 GCA_031412055.1 Holophagales bacterium
GTCGCGCAGGACCGTGGCCGTGGGCGCGGCCATCTCCCGAAGGGCTTCGATAGCCCGCTCGGCGCGGTACTCCTGAATGAATCCGAGCAGGACGGAGAGCAGGAGGATCGCCCCGATGACGACCGCCTCGACCGTGTGGCCGAGCACGGCGGACATGGCCACCGCGGCGATGAGGACGAGGACGAGGACGTTCTTGAACTGGGAGGCGAGGACGGTCCAGGGGGAGACGCTCTTGGCCGCCTGGATCTCGTTGGGACCGAGCTCCCGCAGCCGCTTCGCGGCCTCCTCCGCGCCGAGCCCCCGCGCCGCATCCACTCCGAGCCGCTGCAGGACCTCGGGAACTTCGAGCCGGTACCAGTCGCTCACGATCCCCCTCCTCTCCCCCGTCCGGGGCTTGAGGAAGGGTAGCAGGAAGCCTAGCCCCCGTCCCTTTTATCTATCTGGCTCGACGTCCTCGTTCTTCGTCCTCACCCCCTGTCCCCCTCTCCCATCTCCCTCCCAAGCCCCCGCCGGGAGAGGGGGGACGCATGCGGGGCGGTCGTGCAGAGATCGGAGCGGGCGCGGGTTTGATAGTGTTCCCGGATTCCGCAACGGAGGTTTCGTGAGCCGCGCACGCGAGTTGAGGAAAGAGATGACTCCTGCCGAGAAGGTTTTCTGGAAGCTCCTCCGCGATCGGAGACTCCAGGGCTGGAAGTTCCGCCGTCAGGCGCCGATCAGCATCTACATCGCGGACTTCTACAGCCACGAGCTGAAGCTGGTCATCGAAGTGGACGGAGGGGTGCATTCGACCCGCAGCCAGATAGCGCACGACGAGAACAGAGACTTCTACCTCAGGTACCTGGGACTCGAGGTTCACCGCATCCCTAACAGCCAGATCTTCGAAGATCCGGAGGCTGTTCTCGACCATATCGCCGAGCTCGCCAGGAAACGCAGCGCAGCCCTGACAGCGCTGTCCTGATCTCCGCACGACCGCCCGCATACGTCCCCCCTCTCCCGGCGGGGGCTTGGGTGGGAGATGGGAGAGGGGGACAGGGGGTGAGGTCTTTCCTCGAAGAGCTCATCTCCACCCGCACCGCCACAGCCGCCACCGCCCTGGTGGGCACGGCGGAAGAGATTCTCTGGCAAGAATCCGCGGGAGAGGCCCGTCCGGGTCATCCAGCGAACCCGGAGACGGTCTTCGACTTCGCGTCTCTGACCAAGCCGTTCACCTTCACCCTCGCCCTGGTCCTGGACACGGACAGGACCCTCCCGCTCAAGACCCGCATCGGCGAGATCTGGCCGGAAGCCAATCCGCGCCTGGCCCGGCGGCCGGTCGAGGACCTGCTGCGCCACCGTTCCGGCATGGCGTCCTGGGCGCCGCTCTACCATCTCTGCCGATCCCGGGAGCGCTTGCGGGACGAAATTCTGCCGCTCCTGCTCGCGGAGGAGGGGATGCGGGAGACCCGGCGGGCCGTCTACGGCGACCTGGACCTGCTGCTCTATGGATTGGCGGTGGAGAAGGCGACGGGGGAACCCTACTCCCGGCTGCTCCGGTCGCGCGTCCTCGATCCGCTCGGCCTGTCCGTGGAGCCGCCACCGGGAGACCGGCCGCACGTGGCCATCAGTTGGATGGACACGGGCAAGGAGGTGGAGCTGGCTGCCCGGCTGGGACTGGGGATCTCGCCCCAGGGGCCGCCGCCGCCCGGGATGCCCCAGGACGGCAACGCCCGCTTTCTGGTCTCCCGGGGAGGTCCCGAAGCCGTTCCGGCCCACGCCGGGCTCTTCGGCCGCGCCAGGGATCTCTGGCGGCTTGGAGCGGAATGGTTGGCACCTCATTCTTTGTTGGAACAGGAGGCCACCACGGCAGCATTGAGGGGCAGGCCCTTCCTCCTGGGCTGGTGGCGAAGGACCTTGAAGGGCAGCGCCGGACCGGCGCTCTCGCCCGGATCTTTCGGCCACACGGGCTTCGCGGGTGGCAGCCTTTGGATCGACCCTGAAGAACGCCGGGTGCTCGTCCTGCTCACGCACCGGACCGAGCCTTCCAGCGACATGAACGCATGGCGGCGGCGTTTCCACGCCCTGGCGGGTGCGGAAACGTCTCCCTCACGATAGGATTTCTTGACGGAGGCATTGCTGATGAATACACAAGACCTGGTCCTGGTCGACGGGTACCGCACCCCGATGATCGATTACAACGGCGACTTCTCCGACACGTCGGCGATCGATCTGGCCGCACACGTGGCCAAGGAGTTGCTGGCGCGCAACGGCATCGACGGGAGTGAGATCGATCACACGATCGTCGGCAACGCCCTGCAGACCTCGCCGGATGCGATCTACGGCGCGCGCCATGTGGCGCTCAAGGCCGGCGTTCCGGTCGAGGTTCCGGCCCTCACCGTGAACCGTCTCTGCGGCTCGGGCATCCAGTCGGTGGTCTCCGGCTCGCACCTGATCCTCGCGGGCGAGGCTCAGACCTGCCTGGTGGGCGGCATGGAGAACATGTCGCAGGCGCCGCACGTGATCTGGGGAGCCCGCAAGGGCTTCAAGCTCGGGCAGGGTCAGCTCCAGGACCTGCTCATGGTGGCGCTGATGGACACCCACTGCGGCCAGTACATGGCGCAGACGAGCAACAACCTCGCCCGCGAGTACGGGATCTCGCGCCAGGAGCAGGACGAGTTCGCGATCCGCTCCCAGCAGCGGGCCGGCGAGGCCTGGAAGGCGGGCCGGCTCTCCGAGGAGGTCGTGCCGGTGACGGTGGGCAAGGGCAAGCGGGCGAAGACCGTGGATCGTGACGACCACATGCGTCCCGAGACCACGATGGAGGATCTGGCCGGCCTGCCGCCCGCGTTCGACAAGGACGGCTTCGTCACCGCGGGCAACGCCTCGGGTATTGTCGACGGCGCGGCCATGATGCTCCTGTCGACCGAGCAGAAGGCGCAGGAGAAGGGCTGGAAGCCGCTCGGCCGCATCCGCTCGTGGGCGACGGTGGGCGTCGATCCCTCGCGCATGGGCATCGGCCCGGCGCCGGCGATCCGAATGGCGCTCAAGAAGGCCGGAATGACGATGGCGGATGTGGATCTCTTTGAGATCAACGAGGCCTTCGCCGGCCAGATCCTGGCGGTGATCAAGGAGCTGGAGCTGGACGTGGACAAGCTGAACGTCAACGGCGGCGCGATCGCTCTGGGTCATCCGCTGGGCGCGTCCGGCACGCGGCTGCTCATCACGCTCCTGCGGGAGCTGCGGCGCCGGGGCGGCGGCGTGGGCGTGGCGGCGGCCTGCATCGGCGGTGGCCAGGGAATCGCGATGGTGGTCGTGGCCGCGGGTTGATCGACCTCGCCGGCTAGCGGGTGGTTGTGACGGGTGGCGGCCGCGGCGTCGGG
>JANOCF010000439.1:0-2610 GCA_031412055.1 Holophagales bacterium
CCCGGCGCCGCGCGCGCCACGAAGATGGGCACGCCTTCGAAGCGGGCGAGGCCGTCGCCGCCCGCCACCAGCTTCTCGACACGGACTTCGAGCTCTTCGAGGTCGACCAGGCGCAGGCCCGGCGGCGGCGCGGCGGCAGCTTCGGGCTCGCCGTCGGGCGCGGTGGGCTTGCGCTCCACCGCGGGGCCGCGGCGGTACATTGGTGGGCTGGGCGGCGGTCCTCCACGGGACCGTCCGCGATCGTCCCGGGCGCCATACTGGCGGGGACCGCGCGGCCGGTCGGAACCCTGTCCGCCTCCGCCCTGCCCGCCGTCGCGCCGGCCTCCTCCCTGACGATCTCTGCCTCTCATGCTTCCGCCTCCACGAGCAGATGAATGCGCGGCGCCAGCTCCGGCATCCTGCGATCCACCTCGGCCCGAAGCTCGGCCACCCGGTACCGGCGAGACAGGTGATGCAGGACCAGGGCCTGATTCCTGAACTCGCCCGCCATCGCCTCGATGTCGCCCAGGTGGAGATGCTTGAAGCGCTCGCCCTTGTCCCGGTGCTCCTCGCCCAGAAAGGTGCACTCCAGCATCAGCACCTGGCTGTCGAACAGGCGGGGCTCCAGGTTGAACACCCCCGGGCCGGTATCGCCACAGTACGACAACCAGGTCTCCTCCACCACCTCCGCGGTCTCCACGCCTTTCTGGCGCAGGGCCACGATCTCGGTTGCGTCGAGACCCGCGAACTCGGCCGCCAGCCGGCGCTTGCCCCGGATCAGGTGGAAGCCCAGGGTAGGGACCACGTGATCCACGGCGAAGGCCTGCATGGAGAGACTCCGTCCCACGTCCACCCGGTCGCCCGGGGACAGCGGGATGACATCGTACCGGTATTGGGCGCGCTCCAGGCGCTCGGCCGCCGAGATGAGCTGGATCAGCGGCTCGGCGGTCTCGGCCGGGCAGTAGACCCGGGTGTGGACCAGGCGGTGGAGCGAGCGCTGGGAGAGCACGTACGGCAGCCCCAGGCAGTGGTCCAGGTGACCGTGGCTGATGAACACGTCCCGGGCTCCGGCGAGCTGCGACGCGCCGCGCCCCACGTCCAGCGCCAGGCCGGGCGGATGGATGCGGAACCAAGTCTCGTCCCCGGCGCGGGACCAGCCCTCGATCCGCAGGTCGCCAAATCTAAGTTCCAGGGGTCTCATCTTGGAATGCAGGTCCCCGCCGGGCGGAACCCGGCGGGGCGCGAGAATACTGCTCAGATCTCCCGGTACAGCCAGCGGCGCAGCGGAGCCAGGCGGTTCTGCACGCTCTCCCAGTCCGGGTCGATCAGCCACAGGGTGGCCGAGACCGAGGACAGCAGCGAGTTGCCGTCCTGGGGAGTGAAGCAGAAGCCGTAGACCTCGCGCTTGTGGCGGACGGTGACGGTCGGCAGCACCACGACGGTCTGGGACAGGATGCGCCCATAGTAGCCGTGGTCGCGGCCGAAGCTGAAGATCAGGTTGGCGTAGCGCTTGTCCGTGATCGCCACCCGGGGGTTGTCCTTGAGGCGCTGCCGGACCTCCTCGATGGTGGTGTCGCGGTCGAGCTCCAGGCTGAACCAGATTGAGTGCATGTACTGCGTGTTGAGCTTGGCCGCGCTGGAGAACAGGTTGAGATCCTTGTGCAGGGTCTCGAACACGTGGTGGGCGTCGCGGGCGTGGTGGGTGCCGAACTCCGGGTCGTCGTGCTTGCCCACGTTGGGGGCCGGCACGAAGCTGTCCGAAGCCGACACGTCGTTCGCCCGCCGCATGCAGACGAAGATGCCCTTGCGCAGGCTGTACTCCTTGTCCGCGCCGTCGTCGCACACCGTCTTGATCAGCGTGGTGATGTTGTGCGTGTTGCAGGAGACGATCTGGATGAAGCGGTCCTCGCCGGGGATCAGGATCTCGTCGTTGACGCCGCGGGCGTAGGGCTTGCCGAAGCCGAACTCGCTGCCCTGGGCGAGGAAGCCTTTGGGGCCGGTGATGCCCTCGTAGACCTCCTTGTTCCGGTTGCCGGCCGGGGTGCAGTCGAGCACCACGGTGGCGCGCTCGAGCGCCTCCTTGGCGTCGTAGGTGACCTCGTGGCCGAGCGACTCGAACTCGCCGCGCACGTCCTCGTCGACCGCGAGCTTGGCGCCGCGCTCCATCAGATGCCGCAGCCGGGAACGGTCCGAGGCCAGCGGCGTGCGCTTGTGGAAGGTGACCTCGTCGATCCCCATCTTGTCGCGGAAGTCCGTGAACAGGCCGATCAGCGGCTCCCCGATCGTGCCCGTGCCCACGATGTGGACGATCCTCTTCATGGGTGCCCTCTTGGGTAGATGGTTGGAAACTCGTCCCGCTTGAGAAACGCAGCGGAGGGAACGGCGCTGGAGATTAGCACACGGCGTGCCAGAGAACGGGCCCGAGCCCCCAGAAATAATTTTCCGCACCCCGGGAGCCGCGCAAGATTTACCGGCAACCGGCGGCATGGCAAGCGCGCTTTTACCTGTCCCGCAAAAGGATGGGCGGAGTCCTCTCGCGACGCCCCTGTAAAGCTTTCCGCAGCCGGGTTTTCCACGACTTTTCCACTGGATTTCCACCCATCGATGGTGCCCGAGGAGGGCTTGACCACC
>JANOCF010000440.1:0-3415 GCA_031412055.1 Holophagales bacterium
TTCCAGGGCCGTGTCCGCGGCCCGCTGCTCCGCCTTGTTGTGGATCAGCGCCTTCAAGCCCCGGTGGACCACCAGGTCCGGATAGCGCCGGATCGGGGAGGTGAAGTGGCTGTAGTAGTGCGAGGCCAGCGCGTAGTGCCCACGGCACTGCGGGTCGTACTTTGCCCGCTGCATGGTGCGCAGGACCAGCGAGGACACGAAGGCCTCCTCGGGCGCGTCCTTCACGCGGGCGAGAATCTGCTGGAGGGCCGCCGGGTGCAGGCTGGTCAGCTCCCCCTTGAGTGGGATGCCGAAGGGGCGCAGCGTCTCCCGCAGCTCCTGCAGACGGTCCGGGCTCGGCGCGTCGTGCACCCGGTAGAGCGCCGGCACGCTGCGCGTGTGCAGCTCCAGGGCCACGGCCTCGTTGGCCGCGATCATGAACTCCTCAATGAGCCGGTGGGCCACGTTGCGCTCGCTTGCGATCACGCCGACGATCGTGCCGTCCGTGCCCAGTTCCACGTTGCCCTCGGGCAGGTCGAAGTCGATCGAGCCCCGCTTCAGCCGGGAGTGGTGGAGGATCGACATCAGCACGTGCATGTCCCGCAGGCAGCCCAGGACCGGACCGTACTCGGCCGCGTCGTTGGCATTCGGCTCCTCCAGGATGCGGCGCACCTCGTTGTAGGTCATGCGCCGGGAGCTCCGGATCACGGTCTCGGCGAAGCGGCTGCTCTGGATCTTGCCGTCGCGGTCGATGTCCATGAAGACCGACGTCGTGAGCCGCGGCACGTTCGGGCGCAGCGAGCAGAGGCCGTTGGACAGGGCTTCCGGCAGCATGGGGACCGCGCGGTCCGGGTAGTAGACGCTGGTGCTCCGGCGGTACGCCTCCAGGTCGAGCGCGCTCCCCTCCTCCACGTAATGGGCCACGTCCGCGATGTGGACCTCGAGCCGGAAGATGCCGGTGTCGAGCCGCTCGATCGAGACCGCGTCGTCGAAGTCGCGGGCGCTCTCGCCGTCGATGGTGATGATGATGCGGTCGCGCAGGTCCTCCCTCCCCTTCCAGTCCTCGGGGGTCGGGTCCTTGGGGAAGGAGCGGACATGCTCCAGGATGTGCGGCGGGAACTCGTCCGGGATGCCGAAGTGGCGCAGGACCACGAGGACATCCACGCCCGGCTGCTCGGAGTCGCCGAGGACCTCCACCACCCGGCCCACAGGCTCCCGGCCGCGCTCCACCCGCACCACCACGTAGTGGCCTTCGGGGATGTGTTCGGCCTCGATCACCTCGAGGTCCATGGGCAGCTTGGTGTCGTACGGCGCCAGCATGCGGATGCCGTTGTCGTCGGTCTCCAGCGTGCCCACGAGCGTGTCGAAGCGCTCCTTGAGGAGGCGCGTGACCTTGGCTTCGGGCAGGCGCCAGTCGCCATCCTTGACCCGCTTGTTCAGCTTGCTCAGCAGGACGGTGTCGCCCTCCATGGCGCCCAGGAGGTTGCGCCTGCGGACCAGGAGCTGGGGCTCCTTGCGGGCGCTGCGGTGCTGGCCGGGCTGAAGGGGCGGCCGGATCAAGGCGTCCCCGGACTCGAGGATCTCCACGACGCCCAGCGACCAGGAGCCGAACTCCTCGCCGTACCAGAGCCCTTCGATCTCGAAGACCTGGCCTTCGGCCTGCAACTCCTCCAGCGCGGTCCTCACCTCGTCGAGGCTCGCGGTGATGCCGGCGACGGCGCCGCCCTTGAGCTGGTCCTGAATATCCTCGGGCCAGAGCCCTGCCCGTCCCGCATCCCTGAGCCGGGAAAGCACCCGGCTCCTCGTTACTGACTCTGTTCCCGGAAAGGCTGTTGACATGATGGCTGTTCTCTCCCTATTATCGGCGCGCTGCGAAAGTGGCGGAACTGGTAGACGCGCAAGATTCAGGATCTTGTGGTCGCAAGGCCGTGGGGGTTCGAGTCCCCCCTTTCGCACCAACCCTCTTTTCTCGAATCCCCGCTTTCAAGACGAGGCCAAAACCAGGCGCAGCTTATCCGACGGGATGCTCCCGCGGCGAGAGCCCTGGCGATCTCCCGAACATTTCCTGCGGGAATGCCAGCTCAGGCCAAGGCGCGCAGGGGCGAGGCGGCCGCGTTCAGTCTGGCGGCGTCGGCGATGGAGGTCCAGGAGATGCCCTTGAGCAGCTCCCGGAAGCGCTGGTGGAAGCCGAGCCGGCCGGTCTCGTGGACGAACCAGGCGAGGCCGGTGAGCCGTCCGGGCGTGGGCCGGCCGGAGACTTCCCAGGGGTGGACGACGGC
This sequence comes from Holophagales bacterium, assembly GCA_031412055.1. Lineage (GTDB taxonomy): Bacteria > Acidobacteriota > Thermoanaerobaculia > Multivoradales > UBA5704 > DATMER01. Next base: position 2,259 of record JANOCF010000440.1, read on the forward strand.
CACGGGGAGCCCTCCTTCGTCGCGGTGGTCCAGGGCGGCCTGCACGAGACGCTCGGGATTGGCGAGCCGGCCGGTCCAGCTTCCCGCGGGCAGCCGGAGGACGCCGCCGAAGGTCAGGGGCGGGAACTCCAGGAGCTCGCGGTTTTTGATGGCACCTTTCCAGTTCAGGCGCGAGGCGAAGCGGGGGTTGGTGGTGCTCCCGGAGAAGTGGCACGGAGCCAGGGAGCTGTCGTAGAGAAAACCGGCATCGGCCACCAGGGGGAGGCGCGAGTTGCCCAGGCTGCGCAGCGACCACTCGGGAGCGCGGAAGCCGAGCACGGGCTGTCCGGTCAGATCTTCGAGGAGAGCCTTGGAGCGGCGCAGGTCCGCGGCGAAGGCCTTGGGAGAGCGCTCGGTCGCCCGCAGGTGGAGATAGCCGTGGCTGCCGATCTCGTGGCCGGCGTCGGCGATCTCCCGCACCCGGCCGGGCATGCATTCGGCGACCTCTCCCAGGACGAAGAAGGTCGCGGTGGAGCCGGTCTCCGCGAGCATCTCCAGCAGCTCGGGCAGGAGCCAGTCAAGCTCCTGGCAGAGAGGCGGCCGGCCTTCCGGATTGACATATCCCGGGACCAGGCACGTGTGGTACCACTCTTCGACGTCTACCGTCAGGGCACATCCGAACCGCCCGCCCAGACGGGCGACCCTTGGCGCTGCTTGCGACATGAGGCCTCCCGATCGATTAACCCGGGGTACTTTCCGGGACATGTTGCTTGCGGGGCGGAGATGCACGCGGCGTGCCGGGTGTACTTCGGGCTATAGTCGCAGCATGTCGATTGAGCCTCATCGGTGGACCCACGAGGAGTATGAGCGCATGGCCGCCGACGGGTACCTCCATCCGGAAGCCCGGGTGGAGCTGATCAATGGCACCATCTATGACCAGGTGCCTCAGAGCAGCCTTCACTGCACTGGGGTGGCGCTGCTCAGGGAGGCTCTGCGCTCTGTCTTTTCCCTGGGCGCCGAGGTGAGGACCCGGGCACCGATCGTGTTGGGAGTCGATTCCGAGCCGGAGCCCGATATTACAGTCGTCCCTGGAACCCTGCGGGATTACACCCATGCCCATCCCACCACGGCCCTGCTGATCGCCGAGGTCGCGGGCGAGTCCCTTCTCTATGACCGCC
>JANOCF010000441.1:0-3326 GCA_031412055.1 Holophagales bacterium
TGCCGGACGATCCAGAGCCGGTACCTGCTCCGGCCGTGCCCTGCCCTCAACGAGATCATCCTCGGCGTCCTCGTGCGTTCCTCTCGACCCACTACCACTTGACCCTCTGGGTCCCGGACGCCAAGCGTCTGGCCGACTTCATGGAGTACTTCCAGTCCAACCTCGCCCGGGAGGTCTGCCGGCTCCACGGCTGGAAGGACAAGGTCGGCTCGGCCAGATCCAGAACGCGGGCGTCGAAGCGATCGAGCGGGTCGGCGCTGACCGCAAGGATGTGGACCTGGTACTCCAGAAGCTTCAGCCCAAGGACAAGAAGAAGTCCGAGGCTGCCGGAGATACTACCGCCCAGGAGCCCAGCCGCCCTGTGCAGCGTCTGGATACCGCTTCTCCTACGGTCTTCCATAGTCGCGGCGCAGCAGGCCATAGGTGATCGCATCCTGCACCTCCCCGTCGATATGGTAGCGCTCGCGCTGAAAGCCCTCTCGAACAAAACCAAGACGCTCCAGGCTCCTCAGCGACCGCCCGTTCCGAGGGTCTGCGTCGGCTTCGATCCGGTTGAGCCCCATCTCATGGAAGCCGAACTGAATGAACGCTGGCAGCACCTCGGCCATGATCCTCTCACCCCACCGGTCGCGTCGAAGCGCATAGCCAATCTCCGCCCGCCGGTGCTCCCTGCTCCAACTCGAATAGGCGCACGTCCCGATCACCTCGTCCTGGCCCTTTTCAGTTAGTCCCCATTCGAGCAATTCCCTGGACGTGAATCCATCAAGAGCTTGCCGAATGAAGGAATCCGCCTGCTCCATGTTGACGAGGGTCGAATGGCCCCAGTAGCGGGTTACCTCGGCGTTGGAGAAGATCTGGAAGATAGAGAACGCATCGGTCTTGCGGAGAGAACGAAGCACGAACCGCTGTGTCGAGATCAAAGGGACATTGTCGAGGGGAGTGAAGCAGTCCATGTTGCCGGCCAGTATGCACCAGTTTCCGTAAGCCAGATCTCAATCACTTCCCCGTTATCGCTTTACCAATACGTATGTGTTCATCAATAACATTCTGCGGCAGATTGCGCGCTCCTTTTTGCCGGGGATCGTCAAATCCGCCAGGCCACAAATATCCGATGATTCCGATGACCTCCGGGTCTGACTGGGCCAACTTGTAATAGCTTGTCGCTACCGTCGCCATATAGGACTCGGAATATCCGGCATCTCCATAAAAGGGAAGCCATTGCGCATCCATGACCAACACGATTCTTTGCGAAACACGAGACCGCTTTGACTTCAACAGCGCAAGCTCGTTTCTAAACGCCGGATCCGTATCCGGCCTCGGAATGGCGTAGTGATCGAAGCCAATCCAATCAATGGACGTGGGCACTTGAAGGGTGCCGATACCATCCGGCGCCTCAACGATGGCGGTTGGGACAGATGGAAAAGTCGCCTTAACGGCGTCTGCCGCCATCTTCAGCTCTGAGAACGAAACACCATTCCACACAGGCTCATCTACAACATAGAACGCCGCAATGGTTGAACTGTTTTGAAGGAGATTGTTTTTCCTTACAAAGTCATCCCACCGCTCTTGGTACTGAGGATGAATCTCGAAGTTCATCCCGCTGCCTTGAGTGGCATCGGGAGCTCCCACAAAGAAAATCGCTTGTACCGCCAGAAGTGCCTTCAAGCCATTCTGGGACATTAGCTGAAGTCTATCTGCAACATTGTCATTGGGATCGAACACACACATCTGCGCTATGTTGGTAAATGACGCCACTTCAGTTACGTAGTTTGTTTGCGCCGCGGCATCGAGTGGATCATCAAACCCGCAGTCCACCAGTGCGTATCCAAAGTATTGCAGTGAAGTCTCCGGCGGGACCGACGTACCAGGAGAGTTGGAGCATCCAAACCCACAGGCTGTTATTACTACTGCCAGTATGCCGGCCAGTACTCGCAGCCCCCGCGAGAGCGTTTGAGCTCGAAGGGTTGGATCAGGCCGCACGGGCATCACGAGCTCTGTGGAACATGCCCAGCAAGCCACGCGGCGGCGATGGGGAAGAGCACACTTCGCCGAGAGGAGTAACAACAAACAAAGCCACCCTCTACTCGCGCTGTGTCGCATCTATACCCCTTGCCGTGCTGCCGCGGCCACGATTCGTTACTCGGATAATACTCCCGAAAGTGGAAGCCGAGGCTGCTCGATGCAGGCAAGCACATGTCAGGCCGGCTGAGCAGTGTTTTCGCGAGGATCAAGCGTAGATCATCTCTTCTCCACGTTGCGGATCCCCTTCACCGACCCGGAGCACCATACTCCCTGGGGGCCGGCAGCGCGGCCAATGGCGGCTCGTCCCGGCCGGGCCGCCTCGCAGAAGATCCTCAACGCAACCAGGGCCTCGCGGTGGACGCCCTGGGAGGTGAAGATCTTCTCCATCTGCCCGGCCAGGGTCCGCACCTCGGCCGTGCGGTTCTGCTCCAGGAGCAGCAGGCCCAGGTCCAGGCTCACCAGCGCGTAGTCGAAGACCAGCGGGGGCTCGAAGGAGGCGAACCTGCGCCGGGCCTGCTCGAACGCCTCCTCCGCCTCCTCGGCCCGGCCGGTCCCCGCCGCGATCAGCCCACCCAAGGCGGCCACGCGCACCTGATCCACCTCCTGCCCGAGTTGATCGGCCAGCACCAGGACCTCGCCCAGGTGGGGAGCGGCCTCCATCGCTCGGTCCTGAAGGCAGAGGTTGAGCAGGAACTGGCAGCGCACGCCGAGCGCCGTCCGCGGCTCCTGCTTCTCGTCGATCTCGGGGATGGCCTCGCGGAGCACCTCGGTCGAGGTCTCGACGTCGCCGAGCGCCCGTAAGATCTGCGCCTTGGTCAACAGGAGCTTGCCGCGCAGATCTCCCCGGTCGGCAGCCAGAGCCGCCTCGATCCGCTGGAGCGCCTCGGGGAACCGGCACTGCGACTTGCGGATGGTGGCCTCGATCCAATAAACCCACGTCGTATTGAAGAGCCCGGGATCCCCGGCGGCCCCTGCCTCCCAGAGCTTTTTCGCGTCAGCGAGCGCGGCGTCGCTTCCTGGAAGATCGTTGGCAGCGCGCCGGGCGTTCGCGACGTGGAATCCGGCATAGCCCCGGGTACGAAAGCGTAGCCAGTCGCTTGACCGCGCGCTATTTCCACCAGTTGGGCACCGCTCTCCAGGTATTCCGCGGACGGGCCGGCTTGTCCGCGGCCGAGTTGGCAAGGAAGGCGCGCGTCGGACGCGTGGAAGCCCGCAGAGGAAGGACGGAACCATCCTCTATGGGGCCGAGGTCATCCCCTGCGGATGGGAGACACAGCGCCAGGGGATGAGGTCATCCCGCGTTG
>JANOCF010000442.1:0-1615 GCA_031412055.1 Holophagales bacterium
GCCGGCATCGAGTGGCTGCGTCGCCACCTGGGGGATTCCTACCGGGTCCACGAGGTGACGGTGCGTGACGCCCACCCCATGCATATCGATGCTTCCTTCCTGCCCCTTGCTCCCGGCAAGCTCCTGATCAACGAAGAACGGCTACCCGAGGTGCCTGCGATCTTCAAGAGCTGGGATGTTCTCCGCGCCCCCCTTCCGGCCTTCCGGATCGACCACCCTCTGTACATGAGCAGTCGCTGGTTGAGCATCAATCTCTTCATGCTGGATGAAACGCGGGTGATGGTGGAGAGGCAGGAGGAGGATCTCGCGCGCCAGCTCCGCGACTGGGGCTTCGAGCCGATCCTCTGCCCTTTCACGAATTTCTACCCGTTCGGCGGCTCCTTCCATTGCGCCACGCTCGATGTGCGGCGTCGTGGGGAGCTGAGCTCCTACTTCTAGTCTCCGGTCCCCGCAGCTTCTCTCCAATGGGGCCGCATGGGCGGTCCTGTCCGGCTCCCGATCCTTCGGCGTTTTCTGCCGATTGACAGTGCACTGAAAAAAGTTGTCCCGGGCTGGCGTCTGCGCACCACTTATGACATAGATCCAGGTGCATGACTGAAAGTGATGGAGCTTTTGATTGTACGCGCAAGATGAGTGCCGCCAGGACTGGAACGACACCCGCCGTGTCTATGAGGGGCCGCTCTGCATCCACGAGCTGATCGAGGAGCAGGCTGCCCGTACGCCCGGCCGGATCGCCCTCTCGTTTGAGGGCTCGTCTCTCACCTACAGCGAGCTGATTGAGCAGAGCGGCCGCCTCGCCCGGCACCTGCGCCGCCTGGGCGTAGGACCGGAGGTGCGGGTGGGCGTCTGCGCCGAGCGCTCCCTGGAGATGGTGGTGGGCCTGCTCGGCGTGCTGCGCGCGGGCGGCGCCTACGTCCCGCTCGACCCTGGGTACCCCGCCGAGCGCCTGGCGTTCATGTTGGAAGACGCCGCCGCACCCGTGGTGCTGGCGCAGGAGCGGTTCGCGGCCGGCCTGGGCTCGCATGGAGCCCGGGTGGTGGTGCTGGACAGAGGCTTGGAGGACGTGGAAGACCCTGAGCCTCTGCCCCCCCTGCCGATCGTGCCGCCCGACGCGCTGGCCTATGTGATCTACACCTCGGGCTCCACCGGCCGCCCCAAGGGGGCCATGAATGCCCACCGGCCCGTGCGCAACCGCCTGCTCTGGATGTGCGAGGTCTTCGGCATCGCGGCGGACGACCACGTCCTCCAGAAGACTCCGTTCAGCTTCGACGTCTCGGTGTGGGAGCTGTTCGCGCCCCTGATGGTGGGCGCGCGCCTGGTCTTGGCCCGGCCCGGTGGCCACCAGGACCCGGCCTACCTCGTGGACGTGATCGAGCGCGAGGGGATCACCGTCGCCCACTTCGTCCCCTCCATGCTGCGCGCCTTCCTGGGTGCCCCCGGGCTCGAGCGTTGCGGTTCGCTCCGGCGGGTCGCTCACGTCGTGGCCAATAGCCACGATTCGCGGCGAATCCTCATCGATGCCTATGGCGTTCCCGAGGAGAAAGTCTCGGTGATCCACAACGCCCTTGTTTTCCCCGCCGAGGCACGCGATCGCTCCGAGGCAGGCGAGCGCCAT
>JANOCF010000443.1:0-6434 GCA_031412055.1 Holophagales bacterium
GTCGACGAGCCCGACGATGAAGCCCACGAGCTCATAGTCGCCCGGCTGGTAGAAGCCCGGCATCTCCGCGGTCTCGCCGCCCAGCAGGGCGCAGCCGTTCTCGCGGCAGCCGTCCGCGACTCCCTGGACCAGCTCGACCATCTTGTCGGGCTCGAGGACGCCGGCGCCCAGGTAGTCCATGAAGAAGAGCGGCTCGGCCCCCTGCACCAGGATGTCGTTGACGCAGTGGTTGACCAGGTCGCGCCCCACGGAGGAGTAGTCGCCCATCATCCGCGCCACGACCAGCTTGGTGCCGACGCCGTCCGCGGAGGCCACGAGCACGGGCTCGGTCATGCCGGCGAGGTCGGGACGGAACAGGCCGCCGAAGCTGCCGATCTCGGTCAGGACTCCCGGGGTAAAGGTGGACTTCGCCAGCTTCTTGATCCTGGCGAGCCCCTTCTCCTGGGCGTCGATGTCGACGCCGGCCCGGGCGTAAGCGCTCTTCGGCGGAGTCTTCGGCGGAGTCCTCGGCGGGATAACCATGGCGGCGAATGATATCTGATCCTACCCACGGGGTATCCCGGGTCTACTCCATCCCGAGCTTCTTCATCTGCCGCTGGAGCCCCCGCTTGGAGACTTCCAGCTCTTCGACCATGGCGTCCAGGTCGCCGCCGAAGCGGCCGGAGCAGGCTTCGATCTCCTCCCGGCCGAGGTCCGCGGCCTTGCGGATGTTGGGGCTGCGGTCGATCCGGTCGTACAGGGACGAGCGGGAGATGCCGAGCTGGGCGGCGGTGGGCTGCAGCCGCCAGCGGTTCTCCCGCAAGGCGGCGAGGAGCTCGTCCTCGCGCACGTCCTCGGGCCGGCGGTAGGCGGTGCGGGCGCTGCTGTCTCTTGGGGACGCGGTTGAGGACGCGGAAGACGTCCCTTCGACGGGCCGGAGCGCTTCGCTCAAGCTCGTGGCGGACTCCTGAAAGAGCCGCTCGACGGCCGGCCCCATCGACACCTCGGGGAGATCGCGGCCCGCGATGACGAGCTGGCGCACCACGTTGCGGAGCTGGCGCACGTTGCCCGGCCAGTCGTAGGCGGCGAGTCGCGCCACCAGGCCGGCCGGAATCCACGGCCGCTCCTCGGGACGGGCCATCAGCCGGTACAGCCCGCCGATCTCCTCCAGCTCCTCGCGCAGGAAGTGGAGGAAGAGACGGCCGAAGTCGTCGCGCCGGCTGCGCAGCGGGGGCAGAAAGATCTCGTAGCCGCTCAGCCGGTGCAGCAAGGGCGCCCGGAAGCGGCCGGAAGCGACCGCGGCCTCGAGGTCGGAGTCGGTGGCGGCGATCAGGCGCACGTCAACGGCCAGCGGCTCGCCGCCGCCGACAGGCTGGATCTCCTTGCTCTCCAGGGCGCGCAGCAGCAGGACCTGCACCTCGGCCGGGGTCTCGCCGATCTCGTCCAGGAACAGGCTTCCGCCGTTGGCGCGGCTGAAGTAGCCGGCCCGCTTCTGGTCCGCCCCGGTGAAGGCGCCCCGCGAGGCGCCGAACAGCTCGGCGGCGGCCAGGGTCGGCGGCACGGCTCCCATGTTGACGGCCAGAAAGGGGCGGTTGCGGCGCGATCCCGAGTCGTGAAGGGCGCGGGCGGCCAGCTCCTTGCCGGTGCCCGTCTCGCCCCGCAGGAGCACGGCCACATCCAGGCCGGCCACGCGCCGGATCTCCTGCCGCAGCCGGAGCATGCCGGCGCTCTCACCCACCAGGCCGAAGTCCGGGAGGTCGGTCGATTGGGCCAGGGGATCGATCCGGGAGAGCAGCAGGACCACGCGGTTGGAGAGGAGAAGGACGCTCCCGCGCTCGATCTCGGCGGCGGAGACCTCCCGGACTCTGCCCACGCCCCCAACGCTCCCGGCACTCTCGACCGGCTCGCCGTCGACGGCCACGCGAGTGCCGGACTCGCGGCAGTCCAGCCGGAGGGAGCCGTCCGGACCGGGGACGATCCGGATCGGGCGGCGGCTCAGGAACGGATCCGCGAGCGGACGGCGCTCCGTGGTCTCTCGGCCCGGGCGCCGCCCGGCGGGTGCGAAGGCGGGCTCGCTGCGCGACAGCAGCTCCTCCCGGCCCGCGACCAGGCCGGTCAGCGCGATCCGCTCGCCGATCCTCTCCGGATCGGGGTGGTAGAGAACGGTCAGACCCGGGACCAGCACAGATGTCCCCGGCTGCCAGGCTGCGCTGCCCGTACGGGTTTCGATCTGCAGCCGGCGCTGCAGATCCTGCGTGTCTTCCATGGCCGGCAGTCTAAACAAGAGCGCCGCCGGAAGCCAGCGGCGGGCATGCTAGGATACGCCCCCGTCAGGATCATCGGACCGCAACTTTTCTTGAGGACGGCCATGTCGAACGAGCTGCTCTTCGGGCTTTATGTCTTCGTGCTGGCGGGCTTCCTCGGCCATCACGTGATCCACCGCGTGCCCCCGCTGCTGCACACGCCTCTGATGGCGGGCACCAACGCGATCTCCGGCATCTCGCTGGTCGGATCGCTGGTCGCCGCCGGAGGCGGCTACGGCACGCTCAGCACGATCCTCGGGTTCATCGCGGTCACCTGCGCCACGATCAACACGGTCGGCGGCTTCCTGATCACGGACCGCATGCTGAAGATGTTCAGAAAGCGCCCCGAGCGTCCCAATCGTCCCGATCGTCCCGGTAAAGACGACCGCTCATGAACGACTCGATCATCACTCCCCTCTCGTACCTGGTCGCATCGGTCTGCTTCATCCTGGCGCTGCAGGCGCTGTCGTCGCCCAAGCACGCCCGGCGGGGCAACGCCATCGGCGCGTTCGGCATGCTGGCGGCGGTCGTCGGCACCCTGATCGTCAACGACATCATTACGTACAAGTGGATCGTCCCGGGCCTGATCCTGGGATCGCTGATCGGCGCCGGCATGTCGATCTGGATCCCGATGACCAAGATGCCCGAGCGGATCGCGCTCTCGCACTCGTTCGGCGGCCTGGCCGCGGCGCTGGTGGGCATCGCGGAGTACCGGCACCTGGGCTCGGAGATCTCGCGCTTCACGATGGGCGCGCTCGGCCTGGAGGTCTTCTTCGGCTTTCTCACCTTCACCGGCAGCCTGATGGCGTTCGGCAAGCTCCAGGGCATCCTCCCCGGATCGCCGATCACGTACAAGGGGCAGAACGCGATGAACATCGCGATGTTCCTGGGCGCCCTGGCGATGCTCGTGCTGGTCGTGCTCGATCCGACCCGCAGCGCGATGTTCTATGCCACGGGCGTGATCGGCCTGCTGGTGGGAGTGCTGTTCGTGATCCCCATCGGCGGCGCCGACATGCCGGTCGTGATCTCGCTGCTCAACTCCTATGCCGGCCTGGCGGCGGCGGCCACGGGCTTCGCGCTGAACAACCCCGTGCTGATCATCGCCGGCGCCCTCGACGGCACGTCGGGCTTCCTGCTCTCGATGAAGATGAGCCAGGCCATGAACCGGTCGTTCGCCAACATCCTGTTCGGCGCGTTCGGCCAGGTGGCGGCGCCCGCGGAAGGCGGAGCGGGCGCGGCGGGCACGGGCGCCAACTACAACCAGGCCTCTGTGGACGAGGCGGTCGGCGTGCTCGAAGCGGCGCAGTCGCTGATCATCGTGCCGGGCTACGGCATGGCCGTGTCCCAGGCCCAGCACGCGACGCGCGAGCTGGCCCAGATCGTCGAGGGGCGCGGCGCCACGGTCAAGTACGCGATCCATCCCGTGGCCGGCCGCATGCCCGGGCACATGAACGTGCTCCTGGCCGAGGCCAACGTCCCCTACGATCAGCTCTTCGACCTGGACGACATCAACGACGAGTTCGCCCGCACGGACGCGGTGCTGGTGGTCGGCGCCAACGACGTGGTCAACCCCGCGGCCAAGACCAACCCGGGGAGCCCGATCTTCGGCATGCCGGTGTTCAACGTCGAGCAGGCGCGGGCGGTGATCGTGCTCAAGCGCAGCTTCAACCCGGGCTTCGCGGGGATCGAGAACGATCTGTTCGTGAAGCCGAACACGATGATGGTGCTCGGCGACGCGAAGAAGACGATCCGGGAGATGACGACGGCTTTGAAGGGCGGCGAGTAGCGGTCAGCCCACGCAGCGCCCGGGTGCCTGTTATCCTGTCCCCATGGACTGCCGTGCCGGCTGCGCCGCCTGCTGCATCGCGCTTTCGATCTCGTCCCCGGTCCCGGGCATGCCGGACGGCAAGCCGGCCGGGGTGCGGTGCGTGCAGCTCACCCCGGACCACCGCTGCCAGCTCTTCGGCCAGCCGGAGCGTCCCGAAGTCTGCACCCGGCTCCGGCCGCAGGAAGAGATGTGCGGGGGCACGGCCCGCGCGGCCTACTCCTACCTGTCCCGGCTCGAGAGGCTCACCGCGCCGGGCCGTCCCTGACCCATGTTTCCGAAGGCTTCCGACGTCTTCCCGCCGCCGGAGCGGGCGACCCCCGAAGGCATTCTCGCGATCGGCGGCAAACCGGACCCCGAGCTTCTCCTGATCGCCTACAGCCAGGGAGTCTTTCCCTGGCCGCATCCGGGCCACCCGCTCCTCTGGTTCTGCCCGGATCCCCGCTTCGCCCTCCGTCCCACCGAGGCCCATCTCGGCCGCTCTCTGCGCAAGGTGATGCGCCGGGGCGAGTTCGAGGTCCGGGCCGACACCGACTTCGAGCACGTGATCCGCTGCTGCGCCCGCAAGAAGAGGCCGGGCCAGCGAGGCACCTGGATCAACCGCGGCATGATCAAGGGCTACACGGCTCTCCACAAGCAGGGCTTCGCCCACTCGATCGAGACCTGGCAGGACGGCCGGCTCGTCGGCGGGCTCTACGGTGTGTCGCTGGGAGCGGCCTTCTACGGCGAGTCGATGTACGCGGACGTGCCCGATGCTTCCAAGGTTGCGTTCGCCACGCTGCTCGGGAACCTGGTCCAGTGGGACTTCCAGCTCGTGGACTGCCAGAGCTACACCGATCACCTGGCCTCGTTCGGCGCCGAGGACTGGCCGCGGGACGAGTTCCTCGCGGTGCTCGAAAAGGCGCTGGAGGTGCCGACCCGCAAGGGGCCGTGGACGCTGGAGCTGGGGCCGGTCCAGGTTGCCACGACCGCGGCTCAGCGCTGGCAGGTGCTCGATTCGGGGTAGGGGGCCACGTCTCCCTCGACGCCCTCGACGTTGGCGTCCAGGTCGAGCACCCGCACGGGTGTCGAGCGGGAGAAGTCCACCGCCGGAAGATTCCAGCCGCAGGCCGGTTTTTCCTCAGACTCCGGAAGCATTCCGGGAGCACACGGAACCATTCCGAGCTCCCAACGCAACATTCCGAGGTCTCCACCGAACATTCCGAGGCCGCAGCGAGAGTCTCCGAGCGCGCTCGGAGACGTCCCGATGTTCTCGGGGACGTTCCGGCCGCGCAGCGGAACGCTCCGACCGGGAAGCGGAGATCCCCGAGCGGGAAGGGAATGCTTCCGACCGGGAAGCGAATCTTTCCGAGGAGTCAGCGAAGGTTTCCGGGCCGCCAGCGAATGTTTCCGTGCTTCTCGTTGTACGCGCCGGTCCTTCAGCTATCCTTTGTCCAAGGGAGAGAAAACAACAGGAGGAGGCATGTCATGTCCGTCGTAGTGACCTACCCTGTCGAGATCCGGAAGTACCAGGTGTCCATCGGCCGCTCCAGGGCAGAGATCCAGTTGGAGGGAGTCGAGGGACCGGAGGCCGGCGCTGACCGCGAGGTGCGGAGGGTGGGGAACATCACGTTCGGCAAGTTCAGCACGTTCAGCGGTACCGAGCCCATCGGAGACGAGGACTTCATCACCCGGGGCGGGTTCCTCAAGATGGACCGTCCCCTGGAGATGTTCGCCGGCATCCTGGACCTGCTGCGGCACGAGAAGCCCGTTTTCCTCAACGACGACGGCACGCTGACCACGTCGCTGGAGCCTGCCGGCGAGGAGGAGCGTTGATACTTTTCGTCCACGGGCCCAAGCTGGATCAGTTCAGTTGTTTCAGGCGAATGGTTCTGGCGCGCCCGGGTGGGCTGCCGTGGTCGGTGGGAATGGGCGTGCGCGCCACAATCTGATTTTCTGATATCCTGTTTCTATGAGCCAACGCGTGACAGCGACGGAGGCGGCACGGCGGTTCTCGGATCTTTTAAACCGGGTCCGGTACGAGGGCGAGACCTTCGTCATCGTGCGCGGGGGTGAGGAGATCGGCCAGCTTGCGCCCGCCCAGCCGAACCGTCCCGTGACCTTGCGGGACCTCATGGAGATCCTGGCACGCGAGGCCTCTCCGGACCCGGAGTTTGCCGACGATCTCGAAGAGATTCAGCGCGAGCAACCTCTCGCGGGCGACACGCCTTGGCCCTCCTGATCGATACCAGCCCCTTCATCGAGATCGAGCGCAAGGGTGGGACTCCAAGAGACCTTCTGGAGCGCCTCGGCGATGAACCGATCGCCATCTCGGCGATAACTGCGTC
>JANOCF010000444.1:0-1792 GCA_031412055.1 Holophagales bacterium
CTGGTTCGCCTGGGGGTGGGGCCGGACGTCCTCGTGGGCATCTGCGCTGAGCGCTCGCCGCTCCTGCTGGTGGGGCTCCTCGCCATATTCAAGGCGGGTGGCGCTTACGTGCCTCTCGACCCGGCCAACCCTCGCGAGCGGCTGGGGTACATCCTGGACGACGCCGCGGCCCCGGTGCTTCTGACCGAGCCGGGGCTCCTGGACGCCCTCCCTCCGCACAATGCGCGGGTCGTCCTGCTCGGTGACAACGAGGATGGCGGGCGCATGCCCCTGCCGCGCGCCGAGCCCGACAACCTGGCCTATGTCATCTACACCTCAGGCTCCACGGGCAGGCCCAAGGGGGTCGAGGTCCGCCACCGCTCGGTCGTCAATTACCTCATGTCCATCATGCGGCGTCCGGGCCTGGCCGAGGGGGATGTCATGGTGGCGGTGACCACACTCTCGTTCGACATCTCGGTCACCGAGCTGCTGCTGCCGCTTAGCGTTGGGGCGCGCATCGAGCTGGTACGCCGCGAGACCGGTGGCGACGCCGCGCTGCTGACCGCGGTCATCGAGTCGTCCGGCGCGACCTGCATGCAGGCAACCCCATCCAGCTGGACGCTGCTGCTCGACGGCGGCTGGCCGGGCCGGCCGGGGATGAGGGCGCTGTGCGGCGGCGAGGCGCTCCCTCGCCCCTTGGCCGACCGCCTGCTGCCGCGCGTGGAATCGCTGTGGAACGTCTACGGCCCGACCGAGACTACGATCTGGTCGGCCCTGCACCGGGTCGTTCCGGGCAACGGCACCGTGCCCGTGGGCCGGCCGATGGGCAACCAGTCGATCCACGTGCTGGGCCGGAGCGGGGAGCTGGTGCCGCCAGGAGCGCCGGGGGAGCTGTTCATCGGCGGCGAGGGGCTCGCCCGGGGCTATCGCGGCCGGCCCGACCTGACGGCCGAGCGCTTCGTCCCCAACCCCTTCGGACCTCCCGGCTCCCGGCTCTACCGCACGGGAGACCTGGCGCGGCGCCTGCCCTGGGGCGAGGTCGAGTACCTGGGCCGGTTCGACCATCAGGTCAAGATCCGCGGCTTCCGCATCGAGATCGGGGAAATCGAGTCGGCCCTGCTCGCGCACCCCGCGGTGCGGCAGTGCGTGGTGGTTGCGGCCGGGTCTCCCTCGGAGCGCCGGCTGGTGGCCTACGTGGTCCGCGAAGGGGACCTCGCCTGGGACGACCTGTGCGGCTCCCTTCGCGAGAAGCTGCCGCTCTACATGATCCCCTCCGTGGGGATCTTCCTGGAGCGGATGCCCCTGCTGCCGAGCGGCAAGGTGGACCGCCGTAGCCTCCCCGACCCGGGCCGCAACCGGCCGGAGCTGGCGGCCTCCTATGTCTCGCCGCAGAACGAGAAGGAGCGCGTCATTGCGCAGGTCTGGCAGGAGGTCCTCGGGCTCGACCAGGTTGGCATCCACGACAACTTCTTCGATCTGGGCGGGCACTCGCTGCTCGCGGCCGAGGTCCACGGCAAACTGCGCGAGCGCCTGCAGGCGGACCTGCCGCTGATCGAACTGTTTCAGCACCCGACCGTCCACGCCCTGGCCGGACGGCTGGCGAGCGCGCAGAATTCCGCAGGGATGGCCGGGATGGCTGGAATCGCCGGGATCCAGGGTGTCCAGGAGAAAGCCCGGCACGAGCGCGAGGCCGCCCAGCGGCGCCGCAAGGCCCTTGCCCGGCAGCGGGGGATCTCATGAGCGAGCTGGAGGCGTTCGGCGATGAGCCGCTCGAGGAGGTCGCGATCGTCGGCATCGCGGGCCGCTTCCCGGG
>JANOCF010000445.1:0-2601 GCA_031412055.1 Holophagales bacterium
TCCCGGAGCGGGGTAGACGGCCTTGAAGCGCTGCACCCGCCACTCGGCGTTGACGAAGGTTCCATCCTTTTCGGCGTGCGTGGCCACGGGGAGAGCCACGTCCGCGACCTTGGCCAGCGGCGAGTCGGCCCAGCCGAGGACCACGAGGAACTTCGCGCGCCGCAGCCGCTCGACCACCTCGGGCGTGTAGGCCGCGTGGCCGAAGTCGCTGTCGCACACCACGAGCACCGAGCAGCGCGAAGCGCCGTCGCCCAGGAGAAGCTCGTCCTGGTCGAGGACCGCGTGCTTCTCTTTCCCGTTCGTCTTACCCCCTCGGGTCTCTTCGAGCGTCAGCCCAAGACCCGGGCGCATTCCGAGCAGCTCGGCGCCGCGGCGGTTCGGAGCCAGCTCCGTGCCGGTGATCCCGCCCTTGAGGTTGGGGATCGTCCAGCCGGCGCCGAGATCGACCGGCACCGAGCGGTGGGGCGAGCCGACATAGTCGGCCAGGAGGGAAGCCAGCCAGGCCTCCTCGTTGGTCAGGTAGCCGGAGCCGAGGAAGGCCACCGAACCGTCCGCCGGGTCCGCGGCGCGCAGCCGCCGGTGGACGAGGTCGAGAGCCTCCTTCCAGCCCTGCACCGACTCCGTGCCATCCTCGGCGCGCACGCGGACCGACCGGATGCGCGGCACGGTCTTGTAGCGCTCGAACGTCGAGCGGCCGTAGTCGCACATCCAGTAGTCGTTGACCTCGGGGTTGAAGCGCGGCTTGTAGCGCTTGATGTCCCCGCGCCGGTGCTCGATCGTGATGTTGCAGCCCACGTCGCAGCCGGTGCAGATCGATGGCTTCTTGTCGAGGTAGAAGACGCGCTCGGCGAAGCGAAAGCGGGTGGAGGTCAGCGCTCCGACCGGGCAGATGTCCACCACGCAGGTGGCGAGCGGGTTGTTCAGCTCCTTGCCCGGGAACGTGCCGATCTCCGTGCGCGCGCCGCGGTTGAAGAAGCCGAGCTCGCCGGTCTTCGACACCTCGTGCGTGAAGCGCACGCAGCGGGTGCACTGGATGCAGCGGTTCATGTTGAGGATCACGTTGGGACCCAGGGGGATCCGCTCGCGGCCCGGGTAGGTCCGCTTGTCCTCGAACTGGAACCGCGAGAAGGCCACGCCGTGCTTGAAGCTGTAGTCCTGGAGGCCGCACTCGCCCGCCTGGTCGCAGATCGGGCAGTCGAGGGGATGGTTGATGAGGAAGAACTCCATCATCCCCTTCTGGGCCTCGCGGACGTCCGGCGTGTCGGTGCGGACGATCATGCCGTCCTTGACCACCTGCGTGGAGCAGCCGGCCTGGAGCTTGGGCATGCCCTCGACCTTGACCAGGCACATGCGGCACTGGCCGACCACCGTCAGGCGCGGGTGATAGCAGTAATGAGGTATCTGGACACCGACCTTGACGCCGGCCTCGATCAGGTTCGTGCCGGCTTCCACCTCAATGGTGCGGTCGTTGATCGTGACTTTGGGCACTCTTCAGACTCCGTCCTTGAAGTAGCGATACTGGGGGAACGGACACCGGCGCTCGCGGATGTGGGCCTCGACCTCCTCGGGGAAGCGCTCGATGAGCGACTTGACCGGCCCTACGGCCGCGTCTCCCAGCGCGCAGAGCGAGTTGCCGCCGACGTTGCCGGCCACCGACTTGAGGAGCATGGCGTCGCCCGGCCGCCCTTCTCCGTGCTCCAGGCGCTTCAGCAGCAGCTCCATCCAGTTCGTCCCTTTGCGGCAGGGCGTGCACTGGCCGCAGGACTCGTGGTTGAAGAACTTCGCCAGCCGCGCCACGGAGCGCACCATGCAGACCGTCTCGTCCATGACGATCACGGCGGCCGAGCCGAGCATGGAGCCGGCCTTGGCCACCGTGTCGAAATCCATCTTGATGTCGATCGAGGACGCCGGGAGGATGGGCGCCGACGCGCCGCCCGGGATGAACGCCTTGAGGTTGCCGTTGCGCCACATGCCGCCGGCCGCCTCCAGCATCTCGCGGAACGTGATGCCGATGGGGTGCTCGTACGTGCCGGGGCGCTCCACGTGGCCCGAGATCGCGTAGAGCTTGGGGCCGGTGTTGCGCTCGTCGGTGCCGATCGCCTTGAACCAGTCGGCGCCGCGGTTGATGATGTGCGGCACGTTGCACAGGGTCTCGACGTTGTTGATGACCGTCGGCGCGCCGAAGGCGCCGATCACGGCGGGGAAGGGCGGCTTCACGCGCGGCTGGCCGCGCTTGCCCTCCAGGGACTCGAGCATGCCGGTCTCCTCGCCGCAGATGTAGGCGCCGGCTCCGCGGTGCACGTACATGTTCAGCTTGAAGCCCGAGCCCATGGCGCTGCTGCCGAGGATGCCGCCCTCGTAGGCCTCTTTCAGAGCCCGCTCCAGGATCGCCGCCGCCTTGGTGTACTCGCCGCGGATGTAGATGTAGCAGGTCTCGGCGTGGACGGCCCAGCAGCAGATCGCGCAGCCCTCGATGAGCTGGTGCGGGTCGAATTCCATGAGCAGGCGGTCCTTGAAGGTGCCGGGCTCGGACTCGTCCGCGTTGCAGACGAGGTACTTGGGCTTGTCCTTACCCTTGGGGATGAAGCTCCACTTCATGCC
>JANOCF010000446.1:0-3873 GCA_031412055.1 Holophagales bacterium
GCCGGCGCCGCCTCTCATGTCCTCGAACACGATGCCGAGGTTCTGCGCTCCGTTGTCGCGGCAGACGTCCATGAAGTCGGCGACCTTGTCGTACTCGAGCTCACCGTCCGCGGCGAAGAAGATCACCTTGGACTGGCGCCCGGTGAGCGCCTCGCGGAGCCGGTTCGGAAACTCCGACATGGAGAGCATCTGCTTGTTGATCCAGGGCCGTCCCTCGGCATCGAGACGGACGATCACCTGGTTGGAGTCCTGAGGCACGGGGGCCGCGGTCTCCACCTTGGGTGGAACCTGGACCTCGTACCCCATCTGCACGATGGGCGTGATCACCATGAAGATGATCAGCAGCACCAGCACCACGTCGACCAGCGGCGTGACGTTGATTTCGCTCTTCGGCCCTGCGCTTCCTCCGACGTTCATACTCATTTGCGTTTACCTCCGGAGGCGGGCCTCAGACGCCCGTGTCCTCTTTTTCGGTGACCAGGCCGACGCGGGTGAATCCGGCCTCGTTGAGGAGCCGCATCACCCGGCGGATCTCCTTGTACTTCACGCGCTTGTCACCTTTGACAACGACCTGGCGCTCGGGGTTGTTGTCGTAGATCTCCTTGAGTGTGCCCTCGAGGTTCTCGTCGGTGATCCACTTGTCGCCGACGTACACGGTAGCGTCGGATTTGACGGAGACCTTGAGCTGCTTTTCGTTCTCCTGCACCTTCTCGGGCGACGCCGTCTCCGGAAGGGTCACGCTGACACCCTCCTGCAGCATGGGGGTCACCACCATGAAGATGATCAGCAGCACGAGGCACACGTCAACCAGCGGGGTGACGTTGATGTCGCTCCGGACCTCCGGAGCGTTCATCATGTGGCCCTTGCGACCGATTTTAAGCTGCATGTTTCTTCTGCTTCTTCATGAAGAAGTCGATCAGCTCGGAGGACGAGTTGGACATCTCGACCTGGAGCCGCTCGAGGCGGTTGGTGAAGACGTTGAACATCCACGCGGCCGGGATGGCCACGAACAGGCCGAGCGCCGTGGTGACGAGCGCCTCGGCGATACCGGCGGAGACGGCGCCGATGCCGCCCGAACCGGACATGGCCATGCCGCGGAACGCGTTGATGATTCCGATCACGGTGCCGAACAGCCCGATGAAGGGGGCCGTGGTGGCGATGGTCGCCAGGCTGCCCACGCCGCGCTTGAAGTCGGACACGGTGAGCAGCGTGGAGCGCTCGACCGCGCGGCTGGCGGCCTCGACGACTTCGTTGTCGCTCAGCGGGCTCGTCTGGTTTTCAAATTGGAACGATTGGAGCCCGGCGCTGACGACGCGGGCGAGGTGGCTGCCGGGGTACTTGCTCGCGGCATCGATCACCGCCTGGGGCCGGTCGTGCTTGAGGTGCTCGGTCGCCAGCTTGGCGAAGGCGAGCGACTGCTTCTGAGCCTTGCGGAAGACCAGCAACCGCTCGACCGAGATGTACAGCGACCAGACCGACAGGATGATCAGCGCGATGACGACACCCTTGGCAATCGGGGTCATCGCTTCCCAGAGTGCTGCGGGACTGAAATCCATACTTTCCTCTCCTTTGTGCCAGCGCCGCGGGCGGCTACTGCATGGTGAAGTTTACGGTTAGCGTGTAATAAACCTTGACCGGCTTGCCCTGCAGGGTGGCCGGCTTGAACCTCCAGCGCTCGACGGCATCCAGGGCAGCCTTGTCCAGCCCCATGGGTAGCCCCTTGAGCACGCGAGCGTTCACCACGTTGCCGCGCTCGTCGATGATGGCCTCGACGATCACGACGCCCGTCACACGGGCCTTGCGCGCCAGCTCGGTGTAGACCGGCGGCGAGCCGGACGTCTTCTCGGGCCGCGTCACGGCGCCGCCCACGCGCAGGGGTTCGTCGGAGACGCCGCCCTCCACGCCACCCACCACACCGCCCACGACGCCGCCGGGAACGCCACCCACCACACCGCCCACGACGCCGCCGACCACGCCGCCCGCGACACCGCCGACCACGCCGCCCTCGACACCACCCTCCACACCGACGTCCTCGGCAGGACCCGGTTCGGGGATCGTCTCAGGCACCTCGACCGGCTGGATCGGCTCGGTAGGCCGAACGACCGGGATCTCCTTCGGCACCTCCACCTTCGGCTGCGGCTTGGAAGCCGGCGGCGGCGGCGGCGGCGGAGGAGGAGGCGGCGGCGGCGGGGCCGCGGCGCTGAAGAACACCACGTTGATCGGCGGCTCCGGAACCGGTTCCACCTGCCAGTAGTTGGCGAAGAGGAACGCGCCGCCCGCGATCAGGTGGAGCAGGATGGCGAGCGGCAGTACGATGAACCGCATGAGGCCGCTCTTCTTCTTGCGCTTCTCATCCAACTCGAGCAAAGAGTCTTCAAACATGGTTCCACCTAGCTTTCGGCAGTCTTGGCCTGTGCTTCGGCCTGCTTCTTCTTTTCCTCTTCCAGCTGCTTCTTGCGGAGCGCCTTGGCCTTCTCCACCCACTGGTCGGCCTGGGCCTGGTACTCGAGGCGCTTGGTGCCGTCCATCTGGACCTTCCCCTTCTCCCGGAGGAGCAGGTTGTTGTAGACCATCGCCTCGAAGTACTCAGGGTTGATCTGGAGCGCCTGCGCCATCCCCTGGAGGCCCTGGTCGATCAGCTTCTCGCGCTGCTCCACCGACATCGTGTCGCCCTGATGGAACGACTTGTCCCAGATGGTGACGCCGACGGAGTAGAGCGACTCCGCCTTGGCCTGGCCGCGGGGGAGCTGGTTGGCCAGTTGAATGGCCTGGGGCAGGCGTTCCGCCTGGATCAGCAGCCGGACCCGCGACGCCTGGAGGTTCGCGTCGTTCGGGTTGGCCTGCGCCTGCTTTTCCAGGTAGGCGAGAGCCTGGTCGTAATTCTTGGAGTTGACGTACGTGGAGATCAGGTAGTCCCGGATCTTCGCGTCATCCGGATAGTCCTCCAGGTAGTTCTCGAAGCCCTCGATGGCGAGCTGGCCCATCTCGCGGTTGGCCTTGCTGTTATCGCCGGGGCGATAGAGAGCAAGGGCGCTCAGGCCCACCGAGCGCCAGGCGAAAGTCGCGCTCGGATCCAGCTCCAGACCTTTCTGGTACTGGGTGAGCGCTTCGCGGTACGCCTCTTCCGCGTACATCGCGTTGCCCTTCTTCATCTCGACGCGTGCCCGGACTTTCTGGCAGCCGCCCAGGAGCGGAGTCAACAACAGAAGGGCGAGAAGAACGGGAATCGGTCTTTTCATCGGTTCACCTCTCCGCCACATTAGATGGGAGCACCTTCGATTTGGTTCCCGGCGGCGGAAGAAACATCTCCGCGACGGAGCAGGCAGGTTGGGATGGGGCCTGTACGAGCACCGCCTCTCGGAGGAGGGTGGTTGATCTACCCTTGAGCCCTCCTCTGCCGGCTCCGGCGAGCCCCCGACGGATCCACCTTTCAGACGAAAGCAGGAACCGTGCCGGGTGGTCGCGCCGGTGAAACCGAAGCGCTTCCCTGCAATTCTCAGGTCGCGGAATTGGGAGCAGGCGTTCCCGGCGATCCGGGCGATACCGGTCCCCCTTCTCCGCGCGATACGACGACAGCTGCAGCCAGATCCCCCGTCACATTCAACGTGGTCCGGCACATGTCCAGGAACCGATCCACCCCCAGGATCAGGCCGATTCCCTCCACCGGCACACCGACCATGCCAAGGATGAGCGCCACCACCGGGATCGACCCGGCAGGGACGCCCGCCGTACCGATCCCCCCGAGGATGCAGATCAGCACCACCGTGACCTGCTCCCCCAGCGACAGGGGTACGCCGTAGAACTGAGCAAGAAAGAGCACCGTCACTCCCTCGAACAGGGCCGTCCCGGTCTGGTTCATGGTCGAGCCGATCG
>JANOCF010000447.1:0-4876 GCA_031412055.1 Holophagales bacterium
CCCGGGATGCCCTCGCGGTCCTGGACGAGGCGGGCATCTCCGTCCGCGAGGTGATCGTCAATCGCATTGCTCCGCCAGGAGGCTGCATAGCCTGCGAGGCGAAGCGCCGGGCCGAGATGGAAGCGGTCGCCGAGATCCAGACGTCGTTTGGGGATCGATCCTTGCGCTTCCTTCCTGCCTTGGAAAGAGAACCCCGAGGTCTGCCCGCGCTCCGGCGTATGGCCAAGGCGCTGGCGTCACGTGGAGAAGACCTCGTGGAGGAGCCGTCACCGGCGGTCCATCGACCCGGGAGGCGTCCGCGTCTTCCCGTGCCCGCCTGGCTGGACGAGATCGTTCCTCCCGGAGTCCGTCTCGTGTTCTTCGGAGGCAAGGGAGGCGTCGGCAAGACCACCTGCGCCGCTGCTATCGCGCTGAGCCTGGCCGAGAGCCGGAAGGGGACTGTCCTGCTCCTCTCGACCGATCCCGCCCACTCGCTGGCCGACGTCCTGGAGACGCCTCTCGGGAACGACGAACGGAGCGTCCCTCACGCTCGGCCCGGTCTGCGGGTCCGGGAGCTGGATTCGACCGCGGCCTTCGAGAGCTGGCGGGCTCGCCACCGCGGAGAGATAGGAGCGCTCGCCGGCGAGGAGGTGATCCAAAAGGTTCTGGAGATCACGCCGCCCGGCCTGGACGAGCTGGTCTCCCTGTCCACAATCCTTGATGCAGTCCTGGAGGAAGGCGGACCCGACGTGATCGTGGTGGACACCGCGCCCACCGGGCACGCGCTGCGCCTGCTGGAGGCGCCGGAGCTGGCCTTGGAATGGGATCGGGCGCTCCTGTCCATCCTCCTCAAGTACCGGGAGGCCGTCGGGCTGGGCCGCCTGGCCGAAGGTCTGGTGGAGCTGTCGAAGAGCCTCAAGCGGCTCCTCGCGCTCCTCCGCGATCCGGACCGGGCGCGCTTCGTGGCGGTGACCCGGGCGGCGGAGCTGCCGCGGCTGGAGACCTTCCGCCTGCTGGACGAGCTGCGGCGCCTGTCGGTCGCGGTTCCGGCCGTGATCGTCAATACAGTGTCCGACTGTGACTGCCCTGGCCGGAGGACGTCCCGGGAGGAGGTCGCCCGTCTCCGGAAGGGATGCCGAGGGTGCGCTATCATGACCGCACCTGCCGTGTACCCACCGCCCCGGGGCGCTGAAGCGCTCTCGGGTTGGGCCCGGACCTGGAAGAAGGAATGAGCCGAGCTTCCGCGACCAACGCGACCTGCGCGACCTATCTCTATTGCCTGGTGCGCTGCCCGGGTGTGCTTCCGGTCGACGGAGCGCCGTCCGGTCTGCCCGGCCTCTCCGATCCCCGCGTCCTCGCGGTCGGGGACGGGCTCTGGCTCGTGGCCGCGGACGCGCCCCTTCCGGAGTACGGCGCCGACTCGATCCAGGCCAACCTGCAGGATCTCTCCTGGGTCGCCGACCGCGCTCTCCCGCACGAAGGGATGGTCGAGCACTTCGGGAAGGCAGGGACGGTCGTCCCCATGAAGCTCTTCACCCTCTTTGCCGGCGACGATCGCGCCCTGGCCCACATTCGCGTCGGCCGCGAGCGCCTCGATCGGCTCCTGGATCGGATCGAGGGCTGCCAGGAATGGGGGGTGCGGGTCCGTTTTGACGAGACGCGCGCCAGGGAAGTGGCGTCGGAGGAGTCGCAGAAGGAGGCGACGGGCACCCCGAAGGGCACAGCCTTCCTCCTGCGCAAGAAGGCCGAGAAGGACGCTTCCCGCACCTTGCTCAGTCGTCTGCGGTCCCAGGTGGACGAGGTCTTCTCGGACCTCTCCAGCCATGCCTCTGAAGCCCGGCGCCGCGATCCCATCTCCCCGCTGCTCCTGGACGGCGCGTTCCTGGTGCGGGAGAATGCCCGCGAGTTTGAGCAGACCGTGGAGCGCTGGGCGGGCCGACTCTCGGAGCAGGCCTGCGAGGTCACGCTGACCGGTCCCTGGCCGCCGTACAACTTCCTCGATGAGACGCCGGAGACGCCCGCCCAATGAGCGAGCCGACTTTCGGCAGCCTGCCGGACCTGACCGGAGACCCGGAGAGCTCGCTCCTGGACCTGGTGGACAACCTGCTCAACCGGGGCGTGGTCCTCAGCGGCGAGGTGGTGATCGGGCTGGCGGGCATCGACCTCATCTATCTCCGGCTCTCGGCCGTGCTCTGCGCCGCGGACCGAGTTCTTCCTCCCGCGAAATGAGCCTGCTCTACCTGTACGCCGTCCTCGCCGAACCCGCTCAACCGGGATCCGGGCTTGCGGGCGAACCTCTTCGACTGGTGTCCTGCTCGGGCCTGATGGTAGCGGCAGGGGAGATGGAGACTCTTCCCACGGTCACGCCGGAGACCCTGGCCGCCCACGACTCCGTGGTGCGCCGGCTGGCCGGCCAGGTGGAAGCGATCCTGCCGGTCCGGTTCGGCGAGCACGTCCAGGACGAGCGGGAGCTGTCCGGCCTGATGGCTTCCCGGAGCCGCGAGCTGGCCGAAGCGCTGGAGAAGGTCCGCGGCTGCGAGCAGATGACGCTCCGGGTCTTTGGCGAGGCCGATCCCGTACCCGACAATTCCGATCCCCAGGGAGGCCCCGGAGCCCGCTTCCTGGAAACCCGGCGACGAGAGCTGGAGCGGGAGCGTTCGCTCCCGGAGATCGGACCGTTGCGGGAGACCCTGAAGCCGCTCCTGCGGGCCGAGCGCGTCGAGCGCCGCGCGGACGGCCGGCTCCTGGGCAGCGCCTACCACCTGGTGCGGAGAGAAGACATTCCGGCCTACCTTGCGGTCGTGCGGGAGTCCGAGGGCCGGCTCAACGGCCGCAGGGTCTCGGCCAGCGGACCCTGGCCCCCGTACGCCTTCGGACCGGGTCTCGAATCGGGGAGAAGGTCGTGAGCACCAGAGATGTCGTTCGTTTGGAGCTGGAGGAGCTGGAGTCGATCCGGGAGGAGCTGGAGCGGCGGACCGAAGCTGCCGCGCCGCGCTGGAGCTCCGATCCCGAGGAGGTGCAGCGCTCGGTGGCGAGGCTGGTCCTCACCGTGGTCGACTTCCTGCGCAAGCTCATGGAGCGCCAGGCCATCCGGCGCATGGAGGCCGACACCCTCAGCCCCGAGGAGGTCGAGGCCCTGGGAGTGGCCCTGATGCGCCTGGAGGAGACCGTCCAGGAGATGGCCGGCAAGTTCGGCCTCGATCCCAAGGACCTGAACCTGGATCTCGGGCCGTTGGGGAAGTTGATTTAGTTCTAGATAGTTGCCGGCGAGACGCCGGCGCTCCCAGTCCGCCCTTCCTTGACATTCCACCCCATCTAAGTTGGAATGGGTACTGAATCAGTACTGTTTTATTGGGCAGGGGAAGAAGCCAGCATGATTCGGATCACCAAGCAGACGGACTACGGGGTCGTTCTCCTGACGCACTTCGCGACCTACCCGGACCGGCAGATCAACGCTCCCGAGCTCGCCGCGGAGACGCAGCTTCCGGTGCCCATGGTGAGCAAGATCCTCAAGCTCCTGGTGCGCGAACGGCTTCTGGTTTCACACCGCGGGGTCAAGGGCGGCTACAGCCTGGCCCGGCTCCCCGAAGAGATCACGATGGCGGAGATCATCTCGGCTCTCGAAGGGCCGATCGCCATCACCCAGTGCATCGAGGTGGCCAGCGACTGCTCCCACGAGCAGTCCTGCTCCGTGCGCAGCAACTGGCAGCGCATCAACGACGCGGTGCGGGGAGCCCTGGAGGGCATCACCCTCGCCGAGATGAAGCAGCCGCTGGCGGCCACCCACAAGCTGGTGACCCTGGGCGGACGCAGCGCCTTCGCCCACCTCCGGCAAAACTGAACCGGCGGGCCGACCTCACCCGGGCGGCCCTGGACATAATTCGGCAGCAGACGAGGAAAGAGACATGGAGACCGCAACGAGCACCATCGAACAGTTCGCAGCCCAGGAGTACCAGTTCGGGTTTGCGACCGACGTCGAGCAGGAGATCGTGCCCCCCGGCCTCAACGAGGACGTCGTGCGGCTGATCTCCGCCAAGAAGGGCGAGCCTGAGTGGCTCCTGGATTGGCGCCTGCGCGCCTACCGGCACTGGCTCACCATGGAAGAGCCGAAGTGGGCGAACATCCACTACTCGCCCATCGACTACCAGTCGATCTCCTACTACGCGGCGCCCAAGGCCGGGCTCAAGAGCCTGGATGAGGTCGACCCGGAGATCCTGAAGACCTACGAGAAGCTGGGCATCCCGCTGCAGGAGCGGGCGATCCTCGCCGGCGTGGCGGTCGACGCCGTCTTCGACAGCGTCTCCGTGGCCACCACCTTCAAGACCAAGCTGGCGGAGGTGGGGATCATCTTCTGCTCCTTCTCCGAGGCGGTGCGGGAGCATCCCGAGCTGATCAAGCAGTACCTCGGCTCGGTGGTCCCCTACACGGACAACTACTACGCCACGCTCAATTCGGCGGTGTTCTCCGACGGCTCGTTCGTCTACATACCCAAGGGCGTGCGCTGCCCCATGGAGCTGTCCACCTACTTCCGCATCAACGCCTCGAACACCGGGCAGTTCGAGCGCACGCTGATCGTCGCCGAGGACCAGTCCTTCGTGAGCTACCTTGAAGGCTGCACGGCGCCCAAGCGCGACGAGAACCAGTTGCACGCGGCGGTCGTCGAGCTGGTAGCGCTTGAAGAGGCCACCATCAAGTACTCGACCGTCCAGAACTGGTACCCCGGCGACAAGGACGGCAAAGGCGGCATCTACAACTTCGTCACCAAGCGCGGCGCCTGCCGCGGCGCGCGGTCGAAGATCACGTGGACGCAAGTGGAGACCGGCTCGGCCATCACGTGGAAGTACCCCAGCTGCCTTTTGATCGGCGAAGGGTCCATTGGCGAGTTCTACTCGGTGGC
>JANOCF010000448.1:0-2095 GCA_031412055.1 Holophagales bacterium
CGCCGGTGCTCCGCCAGCCGCTCGGCCGGGCCCTTCAGGCCGGCCGGGACGACGATCAGGACATCGGCGCGGAGGCCCGCGGACCGCAGGTCGGCCGGGGTCCACGCCCGGGTGGCGGCAGGCGCCTTGAGCGCGGCCGGCCCGGCGGCGAAGTAGCGGGCTCCGGACGACGGGTGGAAGCTCACTCCGTAGGAGCCTGCCTGAGGCGCCACGGCCGCGCCGGTGATCCAGAGGGGGCGCAGCGGGTCGGTCACGTCGAGCAGCCTCACCGCCGAGCCGGAGAAGCCCGTGGCGGTGACCGGCGAGTTTGCGGTGAAGGCCAGCTCGTCACCTGCGGCAGCAAACCGGCGCGGGTAGCCGATCCGGAAGCCGTCGACATAGAAGATGCTGTACGGGGCGCCGCCGCCGACCGTGCCGGTGATCTCCACCTGGTTGCCCGTCTCCAGCAGCACACCGGCGGGAACGGCGAAGGTCTCCTGGCGCGCGGCGATCCCCTGCCACTGTGTCTCGCCTACGATGGTGCCGTTCACGGCAACGGACGCCCGGTGCTCGCCGGCCACGTTGGTGGTGGTGCCGCCGTGCAGGGTGACTTCGATCGTGCCGTCTCCGCTGGTATCGCCGGCATCCAGGGCCGGAGCGTCGAAGGCGAACGAGCGGTGTCCGAAGGTCGGGTCGCCGCTCACCACGAAGTCCCAGAACCAGTAGTCCGACTCGGGGTCGGGCGAGATGGCGGTGGCCGCGAAGGCGTCCCGCTCCACGGACCGCGACTCGGGGAAGGAGCCCCCGGGCGTGATGGTCGCGGGAGCGAGCGGCGTGGCCTGCATGAACTGGCCGTTGAACGCCGGCCGCAGACGGTAGACCGTGTCGCGGCTGAACAGGGTCTCCCAGGCCTCGCCGTAGAAGAAGAGGCCGCGCGCGCCCTTGAGCTTGCCTTCCTTGACCGCGTTGACGTCCGGGTACCAGGCCACGGGAGCGCCGTCGCGGGTCAGGGCCAGCTTGCCCTTGGCGAGGAAAGTCTCGACGTCGGCCACGCTCATGCCGAGCCATCCTGCAATCTGCGCGCTCGACAGGTAGTAGAGGCCGGTCTCCCGGATCGACAGGTGGACGCCGGCCCCGTCCGCGCCGACCTTTGCGGCCGCAGTCGCCGTCCGGATCTGGCCGGCCTCGCGGCGCAGCTCCTGGTGAGGCGCCCGCTCGAAGCCCTCGTCCGAACTCAGAGCGGCCTGAGCTGAGCGGAGGCCGTTCTGGCGCTCCCACTGCGGCTTCGCCGAGAAGGGTCCGTGCGCCTTGGTGCGGCCGCCGGCCTCCACCTCTTCGAGGAGATAGACCTGGGTCTGGCCGGGCGAGGCGCCCTCGTCATGGAAGCGGTACGTGCCGCCCTGCGCCTCGTGGATCAGGCCGGGGAGGAGCTGGTTGTGGACCGGGAGGTAGCGCTGCTCCGAGGCGTCCCAGCGGAGCAGGCGGAAGCCGGCGGTGCCGACCTCGGAGGCGGTGGTCCACTCGACCAGCACACCGCCGCGATCGTCCGCGAAGGTCTTGAAGGAAGAAACCACGGCCTGCGTCAGGAGCCCCTGGGTGACCGCGAGCTCACAAATCGGACCGAACGTGAAGGTGGCCCGCGTCTGCGTGGTGTTGCCCGTCTCGTCCAGGAACGTGGCGCGGGTGCCGGTGCCCAGGCTCGGGGTGCCGGTGGCCACGATGCGCTGTCCTATCGAGGTCGGCGTCACGTTGAGCCGGTAGAAGAGCAGGGGGGAGGTTCCGGCCGCGACCGTGCCCGGGTTCCAGGTGACGTTGCCGGTGCCGCCCGTGGACGGTGTGGTGACCGTCCCCTGGCTGATCTGGACCGTCCCCTCATAGACCGCGACGCTTCCCGGGATGTTGGCCGTCACCTGGTTTGAAGCCGAGAAGGTGAGGGCATAGGGAGTCGGGTTGACCAGCCGCACCGTGACCGAGTAGCGGGTGGTCTGGCCCACGACCGGCGGGTTCGGCCCGGAGTCCCACGTAAGCTGCTGCTCCAGGTACGGCTTGACCGGCTTGGCCCCGGCGTCGGTGGGCAGGTAGACCCGGTACGCGTTCGGCGTCGGGTTGGCCGCCG
>JANOCF010000449.1:0-2611 GCA_031412055.1 Holophagales bacterium
GCGGGCGGCTCGTCGTCGTCTGAACCGAGCGGGCGCTGACATGTTGTTCTGGTTCATCGCGACCTCGGTGCCGAAGAGGAAGCGGTCCCCGATCCCCTCTGGCCGCCCCGGATGGGCGTGGGCCGCCGCTTCCGGGAGGTCTTCCGGTCCGAGGGTCGCGCGATGCCCCGGCGGCTGCGGCGGGCTTGGGGGAAGCCCGACCACGCCGACGACCAAGCGATGGTGTGGGATCTGGACCGTGTCCGGCTCGGGCGTACAATCTCCAGGCCATGACTCGAAAGCTCCTGTTCCTCCTCCTGGCCTCCGTCCCGGCTCTCGCCCAGGAGCCGAACCCCGAGCGCGTGCGCTGGGTCGCGGAGAACGCGCTGGCCGTCCGATCCATCCAGCCTGCGGATGAAGACTTCTCCGACCTGATGCCTCTGGCCCGGCTCATCGGCACGGCCCGGGTGGTGCAGCTCGGGGAAGCGACCCACGGCGACGGCTCCACCTTTCACGCCAAGGCGCGGCTGATCCGCTTCCTCCACCAGGTCATGGGCTTCGACGTTCTGGCCTGGGAGGCGGGGATCGTGGACGTGCAGCGAGTGGACGCGGCCCTCCGCGAGGGTCTGCCTGCCCGCGAAGCAGGGGGCCGGGGCCTGTACCGCATCTGGGCCAACGCCGCCGAAGCGCAGCCCACACTGGAGTACGTCCGCTCCACCCAGGGGACCGCGCGCCCCATCGACACCGTGGGCTTTGACTGTCGCGTCTCCCGGCCCGATGTGCGCGCCGAGCACTACCCGAAGAAGGTGTTCGACTTCTTCGACCGGCTCGATCCGGCCCTGATCCCCAGGAAGGAACGGGAAGACTTTACCGCCATGTCGGTCGGGCTGGTGCCCGCGGACTACTACAACCAACCGGGCCTGCGGAGCTACAACCGCGAGCTGCCGAAGCGGCTCGTCGAGACGATCGACCGCCGCCGCGCCGAGCTGCTGGTCCACTACGCGCCGCGCGAGATCGACTACCTTCGCCAGACCCTGGTCAGCCTGATGAACATGGACAAGGCCCTGGGCAGCGGTGTGAAGAACGACATGCCGATCGGGGGATACACCCGCGACGCGGCCATGGCCGAGAACCTGATGTGGTGGGTGAACGGCCCGCTCAGGGACCGCAAGGTGATGGTCTGGGCGCACAACTACCACGTGATGACCGGCTACACCGTCCCGGAGGCCGAGGCCCAGGCCCTCTCCCAGGGCCGCACCCAGGGCGGCCCCATGGGGCGGTTCCTGCGGCGCGACCTGAAGGAGGACGTCTACACGATCGGGTTCCTCTCCCACGGTGGGAAGTGGTCTGACATGGACGACACGGCGAAAGAAATCCAGACCCCGGGGCCGGACTCGCTGGAGGTGCTCCTCCATGCCGTGGGCAGACCCTACCTCCTGCTCGACATGCGCCGCCTCCCGGCAGGCCACTGGCTGCGCGAGCGCTGGCCCGCCAATTTCCTGTTCCACGAGCCGACGTCCTCGATCTGGCCGGAGCGCTTCGACGCGATCTTCTTCATCGATTCCCAGCAGCCGACGACCCCGCTGACTCCGCTGCAGAAATAGACCCTTGGAGACCCTTTTCATGCGCAAGCCGCTCTTTCTGATGACCCTGGCCCTCGTTGCCGCCGTGCCTGTACTGCCTGTTCTGGCGCAGGGCCGCCCGTTCACCGCTCGTGACCTGCACAACATGCAGCGGCTGAGCGATCCTCAGGGCTCGCCCAACGGCGACCGGATCGCCTTCGCCGTCCGCACCACCGACTTCGAGGCCGACCGCGCCCGGTACGACCTCTGGACGGTGGGGGTGAAGGGTACTGGCGCCGATACTGCCGTCGCTCTGACGTCCCATGAAGCCGCCGACACCAACCCCCGCTGGGCTCCGGACGGCAAGAGCCTCTACTTCCTCTCGACCCGCTCCGGCTCCAGCCAGGTCTGGCGCGTCCCCGTGCCCGGCAAGGATGCGGACGCGGTCCAGGTCACCGATTACCCCCTCGACGTTGCGAACCTCGTAGTGTCGCCCGACGGCCAGCGCATCGCCTTCAGCCTGGAGGTCTTTCCAGACTGCCCGGACCTCGCCTGCAACATCGGGCGTCTGGTGGAGAAGGAGGAGACGCCTAAGTCCTCCGGCCGGGTCTTCGAGGGCGGCTTCGTCCGCCACTGGGACGCCTGGAACGACGGCCGGCGGAACCACATCTTCACCGTAGCGATATCGGGCGGCGGCAAGGCCGGCGCTCCGGTGGACGTCACCCGGGGTATGGAGGGCGACGCGCCGTCCCGGCCCTTCGGCGGCGCCGAGGAGTTCGCCTTTTCACCGGACGGCAAGACCCTGGTCTTCTCGATGCGCCTGGCCGGGGAGAAGAACCGGGAAGAGCCCTGGTCCACCGACTTCGACCTCTACGAGGTGCCGGTGGACGGCTCCAAGCCGCCGCGCAACCTCACCGACGCCAACCCGGCGATGGACACCCAGCCGGCCTTCTCGCCCGACGGCAAGACCTTCGCCTACCTCGCCATGCGTCGTCCGGGCTTCGAGGCCGACCGCCTGCGGATCATGATCCGTGACGGGGGTGTCGACGGCAAGGACCGCGTCCTGGCGG
>JANOCF010000450.1:0-2527 GCA_031412055.1 Holophagales bacterium
GGAATGCCGCTCACCGGCGGGAGCCGGGTGGACTGGAACCCGGATCGCTGGCGGGAGCTCGGGCTGCCGCTCTGGGAAGAGAGCCCGGTCAACGGCGAGGCGCCGCTGCTGCTGGCGGGCAAGCCCTGGGGCATGGTCCGCTTCTGGCTGATGCCCCGTCCGGGGTTCGAGCTGCGCGACCGCCGCCGGCTTGGAGAGGTCGAGGTCGGGCTCCTCAAGGGCGGCCCCACGGCCGACCCGGTGCAGGAGCTGCTGAATCCCGCGGTGTACGCCCTTTACACGGAGACCGGCGTCCCTTCGCTGTCGCCCTGGGACGAGACGCCCCGCCTGTCCGACCGGCTGCGTCCGCGCAACGGACAGGGCTCGGCGATCGTGGAAACCCCGGCCGGCCGCGCCCGTGCCTACAGCCACATGACGCTGGGTGTCTGGGAGGTGATCTACCTCCCGTTCCTGACGCCGCTCCAGGCCTTGGAGCGGACGGCGAACTCGGGCGTGGGCATCCTGATGCTCCTCGCGCTGGCCGCGCCCCCGGTGCTCCTCCTGTCGCTTCCCCGGGCCTCGTTCCGCGCCGTCCTGGGCCGGGCAGTGCGCTCGTACTCGAAGCGGCTGATCATCGTGTACACGGTCCTGCTCCTGGTGCCGCTGCTGCTCCTGAACGTCGTGCTCATCCGCTCGATGGAGGAGCGGCTGCGCCAGCAGCAGCGCGCGGCGGGCGACGCGGCCCTGGCTTCGGCGCAGCAGATCCTGGGGGAGCGCTTCCTGCGCCTGGAGCCCGGCTTCGGGGTCGATACGGCCCTCGGCGACCGTCTGCTCATCGACCTGTCCGAGATCGTCCACCACGAGGTGAACCTCTACTGGGGGAGCAGCATCTACGCCTCCAGCAAGCACGAGCTGTTCACGGCCGGGCTGCTGCCGAACCGCATCCCGGGCGAGATCTACTCCCGGCTGGCCCTGCTCGGGTATGACCTGTCGGCCCGCACGAACCGGGTGGGCGACACGGCCTACCTGGAGATCTACGCGCCGTTGCGGCTGCCGGGCGCCCCGGTCGAGGAGCAGCGCCTGTTCCTCTCCATGCCCCTCCTGGCGCAGCAGGAGGAGTCGGCCCGCCAGCTCGGGCACCTGCGCCGCCAGGGCATCCTGGTCACGATCGGGCTCTTCCTGCTGCTGGTGGCGGTGGGCACGCGCCTGGCCCGGAACTTCACCCGTCCGCTCATGGAGCTGATCGAGGGGACCCGCCGCATCGCGGCCGGAGCCACTTCCCTGAACCTCGCGCCCAACGAGCTGGAGCTGGCGACGCTGGTGCAGGCGGTGGACGACATGGCCCGCCGTATCGCCGATGCCCGGGAGCGGCTGGTGCGGGAGAAGCAGGTGGTGGAGCGGATGGTGGAGAACATCACGTCGGGCGTGGTCTCCCTGGACCGCGAGCGCCAGGTTTTGATGCACAACCGGGTTGCGGCCGAGCTGTTGGGCGCGTCGGTGGGGCAGAGCCTGGAGCGGGTGGTGGAGGGGGAGGAGCGGCTCGCGCCCGTGGCCGCCTTCCTTCACAAGGCCGTGCAGCGGCCCGGGGAGATGGCCCGCGAGACGGTGCGGCTGGCCGAGGCCGAGGGCGGGGAGCGGGAGTGGTCGCTGGTCTGGGTACCGGTGCCGGGCGCGGGCGAGCCGTCCGCGCTGCTGGTGGTGGAAGACGCGACCGAGGTGCTGCGCGGCCAGCGGCTCCTGGCCTGGGCGGAGATGGCCCGCATCATCGCCCACGAGATCAAGAACCCTCTGACCCCGATCCGCCTCTCGACCGAGCACCTGCGGGAGGTCTACCGCAGCGCGCCCGAGCAGCTCGACCGGGTCTTCGAGCGCTGCACGGTCAACATCCTCACCCAGGTGGAGGAGCTGCGCTCGATCGCGTCGGAGTTCTCGACCTACAGCAACATCCTGCGGATCGATCCCAGGCCCGGCGACCTGACGGAGACCATCGCGGAGCTGGTGGAGGGCTACCAGGCATCGCCGCCCGAAGGGGTGAGCGTGGAGCTGGAGACGAACGGTCCCATCCCGGCCCGCTTCGACGCCAAGCTGCTCGGCCGGGCGGTGCGCAACCTGCTGGAGAACGCCCTGCGCGCGAGCGCCGGGGGAGGCACGGTCACGGTGCGGGTGGAGCGCCAGGACGGTCTAGCTCGGATCGCCGTGCTCGACGAGGGTCCGGGTGTCCGTCCGGCCGAGAACCTGCCGCGGATCTTCGACCCCTACTTTTCGACCCACGACACGGGCACGGGCCTGGGGCTGCCGATCGCCCGGCGGGTGGCCGAGGAGCACGGCGGGACCATCTCGGCGCGGAACCGGGCGGAGCGGGGGCTGGAGGTGGTGATCACGCTGCCGGTGGCGGAGGGGTAGGAAACCTCACCCCCTGTCCCCCTCTCCCATCTCCCTTCCGCCCATCCTCGGGAGAGGGGGGACGCATGCGGGCGATCCCAGCTAAAGCGAAGCCGATAAGGTTTGAAGACGTTCCCCTTCTCCCGGCGGGGGTTGGGTGGGAGAT
>JANOCF010000451.1:0-4568 GCA_031412055.1 Holophagales bacterium
CACCTTCCAGCAGATCTCCCAGGGCAACGGCGCCGCGACCGGCCTGCCCGGAGGCATCACTCACGACCTCGTGGGCGATCCGAAAAATCCGAACCGGCTGTTCACCAGCGTCGTCTCCGCCGAACCGGTCGGCGGCGTCAACGGCGTCTACCGCAGCGACAACATGGGCGCCACCTGGACCAAGGTGAGCAATGCCGCCATGGATGCCCTGCTCACCACCGGCATCACCAACAACGTCGAGTTCGCGGTAGGCCGTCACAACAACGTCTACGCGGCGATCGCCCGGCAGGGCGTGCTGGCCAACATCTTCCGCTCCGGCGATGGCGGCAACACCTGGACCGCGCTGGGCGTCCCGCTGACCAACGACGGCGCCCCGACGGGCGTCCATCCCGGCCGTCAGGCCTCCATCCACATGGCCATCGTGGCCGACCCGGGCGACGCGAACATCGTCTACGTCTCGGGCGACCGCCAGCCGCTCCTCAACGAGCTGATCGGCGGACCCTTCGCCTTCCCCAACTCGATCGGCGCCGAGGACTTCACCGGCCGCATCTTCCGTGGCAACGCCACGCTGCCGGCGGCCAGCCGGTGGGTGCACATCACCCACACCGCCACCGCGGACGCGCCCGCCGGCGGCACGGCCAGCCACACCTCCCCGCACGCCGACTCGCGCGAGATGACGTTCAACTCCCGTGGCGAGCTCATCGAGACCGACGACGGCGGCATCTACAAGCGCACCAACCCGCGCAGCAACACCGGCGACTGGTTCACCTTGATCGGCGACCTCCAGAGCACCGAGCTGCACGACGTCGCCTATGACAGCCTGTCCAACATCGTCTTCGGCGGCGCCCAGGACACCGGCGTGCCGGTCCAGGATCTCCCGAACGACGTGACCCACTCCAGCCTGCTGACCGCGGACGGCGGCGACGTGGCGGTCGACGACTTCTCGACCCCGGGCCTGTCGACCCGCTACTCCAGCAACCAGAACCTGCTCACCTTCAACCGCACCTACTGGGACGCCGCCAACAACTTCGTCGGCTTCGACTTCCCGACTCGCATCGTGCTGAGCGGACCGCCGCCGCAGGCCCAGTTCGTCACCGTGATGGCGGTGAATCCCACCGACGCCGACCGGGTCGTGTTCGGCTTCCGCAACGGCGTGTACGAGTCGTTCGACCGGGCCGACACCATCCGGCAGATCACCCCCGCGATCCTCGTGAGCTCCGTCGGGCTCCAGCCGCTCGCCTATGGCGCGGCGGACAATCCTGACGTCATCTATGCCGGAACGGCCAACTCGGTCTACGTCCGTACCGGACCGCCGCCGGCTCCGCTGGTGTTGTCGATCACCTTCCCGCCTGGCGTGAACGTGGCTGACTTTGCCATCGATCCCGACACCGGCAACAACGCCTTCGTGGTCAACCTCAACGGCGTCCACCGGACGACGAACGGAGGCGCGACCTGGACCGACATCACGGGCAACCTGACGGGCTTTGTCCCGTCGACGCTCCGGTCCGTGGCCTACGCCAACACCCCGCTTGGCGACGCCGTGATCGTGGGCAGCCAGAACGGCGTCTTCTTCGCTACCGCGGCCTCCGGCTTCACCACCTGGAACCGCCTCGGCAACGGCCTGGCGACCGTTCCCGTCTACGACCTCGACTACGACAGCGCCGACGACCTTCTGGTCGCCGGGACGATGGGACGTGGCGCCTGGAAGCTCCTCTCCATCTCCTCGGCCATCCTGGCGGGAGGGCTGTAAGTATGAAACTCCTTGGAGGAAGTACGATGCCGAATATGACCGTTCGCGCCGGTTGGGCCCTTGCCCTTCTGGCTTTGCTTACGCCGGGGGTCTCCATGGCCGCCGGTGACTCGATCCGGGCGCTGCACGAGGGCGTGGTGATCGACTCCGCCGCCGGCACCGCGTACGTGATGAGCCCGCAGGGCGGAATTGACGCCCTCGAGCTCGCCACGGGCAACGTGATGTGGAAGAGCCGCGACGCCGCCAAGCCGCTCCTTCTCAAGGACGGCAAGCTCCTGGCCCAGGCCCGCCCCGGCAAGGATGGCCAACTCGTCGTCGTGGCGCTCGACGCCAAGGGCGGCAAGACCCAGGGTCGCGTGGACATCGAGATCCCGAGCTTCATCCGCGCCAACGTCCTCGACGGCCCGTCCCGGAAGTTCCGGACGCAGGCCTTCGAGTCCGCGGACGGCGCCGTGGTTGTCACCTGGACCGCGGAGGAGGGGAGAGCTCTCCAGGGTCTCGTGGAGCCCGAGAACGAGGGCGCGCCCGTCCAGAACGCCGCCGCGACCGCGAAGGTTCCCAGCCTGAGCGGTGCGGTGAAGGTCGACGTGGCCGCTGGCCGTGCCGTGCCCGTGAGCGATGCGGAGCCCCGGTCGCTGACGGTCGGCAACGTCGGCAATGCTGCGGACTCGCGGCAGATGGCCTCCATCGATGGACGGCACATCCTGCGCAGCGAGCGCAACGTCGAAGGTGGCCTGTGGAACCGGTACCGCTGGACCATCACCAACGCGGCCGGCGTGAAGCTCGGCTCCGTCGAGGCGCCGGTCTCCATGGCGCCGTTCGTGGTCTCCGGCAACCAGCTCTTCTATGTCGCGCAGCCGTCGGTGCGCAAGGAGGAGAACAAGCTGATCGAGCAGCCGTTGCGGCTGCGCGCTCTGGACCTGCGGACCGGCAACGAGCTGTGGGCGTCGGCGGTGGTGGACTCCACCTTCCGCGGGCCGTTCCCTCCCTGAGGCCGGTTCCCACTCACGTCTGAAGAAGGGGAGAGCTTCCGGGCTCTCCTCTTTTTTTGTTCCGTTGGGCGGTAAAGCCTGTCCTACTCCTTGGACAGCAACGGCGGGGCCCTCCAGGGTGCCGCCTCTGAGATGAAAAGGAGTAACCATGATTCGTTCAAAGCTTTCCGCCCTGGCCCTCGCCTCCCTCATGACTCTTCCGCTCGCCACGACGGGCTGCTCCAAGGGCCAGAGCCCGACCGAGCCCGCGTCCTTCGAGGAGACCTCCGCTGTCGCCGCCAGTTCCGCCAGCTCTGTCACCTCCGTCACCGACGAGAGCAAGGGTCGGGGTCGGGGGGGGAAGGGAGGAGGCACGGAAGACGATAACGATAACAATCGCCGGCGCGGCCGGGGCCGGGGTGGGAATGGCGGCAATGGCGGCAATGGCGGCAATGGCGGCAATGACGACCGTCAGGATGACGACCGGAACCGTCCGCGCAACGGCCGGGAGTTCGAAGGCTCGGTCTCTTCGGTGAACGGGGACTCCGTAACGATCGCGGGCGGGACCCGTATCCTCGTGAACGGCAGCACCCAGTGGAGCGGACGCGGCGACCTGTTCTCGCTCTCCGAGATCCAGGGCTCGCTGTCGGCCGGGCTCAACCCTCGCGTCGAGGGCCGCGGAACGAGACAGTCGGACGGATCGATCCTCGCTCAGACCCTCAAGGCCGAGCACCAGGGAGACTAGCCGCTGATCGACAGGGCCACGGCTTCCGCTACCTTGATGCCGTCGATGCCGGCGGAGAGAATTCCGCCGGCGTACCCGGCTCCCTCACCCGCGGGATAGAGACCTTCCGTGTTGAGGCTCTGAAAATCCTCCTTCCGCTTGATCCGGATCGGCGAGGAGGTGCGCGTTTCAACGCCCGTCAGCAGGGCATCCCCCATGGCGAAGCCCTTGATCTGCCGGTCGAAGACGGGAAGCGCTTCGCGGATCGCCTCGATCGCGTACTCGGGAAGAGTCGGGCTCAAATCTCCCAGCCGCACGCCGGGCAGGTAGGACGGCAGGACCGAGCCGAACTCCGTGGAGGGCCGGCCCGCGAGGAAGTCGCCGACGAGCTGGCCGGGCGCCTCGTACGTGCCCCCGCCCAGCTCGAACGCGCGCTCTTCCCACTGGCGCTGAAACTCGACGCCCGCGAGGGGGCCGCCGGGATAGTCCTCCGGCGTGATGCCCACGACGATCCCGCTGTTGGCGTTCCTCTCGTCCCGGGAGTACTGGCTCATGCCGTTCGTCACGACGCGTCCGGGCTCGGAGGCGGCCGCGACCACGGTGCCGCCCGGGCACATGCAGAAGCTATAGACCGACCGGCCGTTGCGGCAGTGGTGGACCAGCTTGTAATCGGCGGCGCCCAGCAGCGGGTGCCCCGCCTGGGGTCCTAGGCGGCTGCGGTCGATGAGGGGCTGGGGATGCTCGATACGAAAGCCGATCGAGAAGGGCTTGGGCTCGATGTAGACGCCCCGGTTGAACAGCATCTGGAAGGTATCGCGGGCGCTGTGGCCCACTGCCAGGATGACGTGATCCGCGGCCAGATGCTGGCCGTCGGCGAGGATCACCCCCCGCACCTTGCCCTGCTCGCTTCCCTTCTCAATAACCAGATCCTCGACCCGGCTGCGAAAGCGGATCTCGCCTCCCAGCGACTCGATCTTCTCCCGCATGCTCTCCACGACCTTCACCAGCCGGAAGGTGCCGATGTGAGGCTTGTTGACGAAGAGGATTTCGGGAGTAGCGCCGGCCTCGACGAGCTCCGTGAGTACCTTGCGTCCCCGATGTCCCGGGTCCTTGATCTGGCTGT
>JANOCF010000452.1:0-5278 GCA_031412055.1 Holophagales bacterium
GAGCGGGACCGGGGTCCCGCTCCACCGTCACCAGGAGCTTGCCCGAGAACGGCGCTCGCACCTGCACGACGGCCGTTTCTCCGGGGGCGTACTCCTCCTTGTCGAGGTCCAGCTCCAGGCGAGCCGGGTTCTTGATCGCCCAGGGGGACATGCCCCAGCCGGCGGCATAGAACTCGACCTGGGTCGAGGCCTCGGAGTCGGGATCGGTCAGCACCACGCGGTAGCTGCCGTAGCGGGTCGGGGTGAAGCGGAACTTCCCGTGCGACTGGCCCGCCGGGACCGGACTGCTTTCGAGCAGCACGGCCTCCCGGGTCGACTCGTAACGGTAGCCGCCGCCTGGCACGCGCCGGAGCACGGTGTTGTAACGGTCCTCGAAGAAGTCGGCGCGCAGCGCTCCGGAGGAGACCGGCTTGCCCTCCGGAGACACCGCCACATACTCCAGCTCGACCGGCTTCTTCGGCTCGGGCCAGCCCTCTTCATTCCCGAGCTGTCTCAGGCCCAGGTAGTACGGATAGGGATGGACCTGCATGCGGGTGAGCGCGGCCACGCCGCGTCCGCCCTGCTCCTGCACGCGGGCCGTGAGCACCGCTTCGAGCGACGACGGCACGGGCGACTTCTCGGGCATGGTGACCTTGAACTCGCTCCGCCCCTCCTCGTCGAGCTTGCCCGTGGTCTCCAGCACCTGGCGGGCGTCGAGCTTGCGCTCGCCGTTGCGGAACGTGAACGCCTCGAAGCCCTTGGCCGTGAAGGTGGAGTCCACCAGCCGGACGCGGGACTCGACCGGAAGATTGGCCGCCGGGGCGCCGAACAGGTAGGCGGACTGGACGGAGTAGACCAGCTCCTGCCCCGGTCCAACTTTCTCCTTGGACGGCTGAATCTCCACCGATATGCGGTCCGGAACGAACTCCTCCACCTGGAACCGGTACGTGCCGATGATCGTCTCGGCCACCTCCAGCTCCAGCGTGTGATGGCCGGTCAGGGAGTAGGCGGGCAGGTCGAGATCGAACGTGGCGAGGCCGCGCGCGTCGATCTGGAGCCGCTCCGTCTCCAACTCGCGTCCCTGGGGATCGCGATGGCGGAGCAGGGCCGGCATGGCGGGAGGCACGGTCAGGTCGGCCTCGCGCACCACGACCATGCCCTCGGCCTTCTCGCCGGGACGGTAGAGATCGCGCTCGCCATAAAGGAAGGCTGTATAGCCACCCGTGGGCACCTCGTCACCGCCGACGTCCAGGCCGGTGGTGTCGATGGACATCCGGTCGAGGAGGAGGAAGGTGAAGTCGTCGCCCTTCTCGACCGTGATCATGTAGGGCGTGCGGTTCGCCAGGGCCGGGGAGTCCTGCAGGCGCCAGATGCCGGCGGAGTCCGTGCGGCCCTCGCCCAGCGGCTGGTTCTGGGTCGAGACCAGGGTGACCTTGGCGTCCGCTACGGGTGAGAGGTCGCGGACCGACGCCACCCAGACCATCAGCTCGCCCTGGCTGCGCTTGGCCACGATGCCCATGTCGGTGAGCAGGAGCCAGCGCTGCTCGGCCTCCCAGTCGTCCGGCTTGCCCACGGAGATGCGGTAGAGGCCGGGGTCCTTGAGATCCACGTAGCGGTCGAGCGTGATCGGCGTGATCCGCCGCTGGGTGCGTCCCCCGCCGACGTTCATGGTCTCTTCCTTGAGACGGTCGCCGAGCGCGTGGGGCAGCTCGCCGAAGTAGCCGTACTCCTCGTCGAAGAAGCCGCCGTAGTTGAACAGGAAGAAGAGGTTGTTGCGGTAAACCCGGTCGATGGCCATCCGCACCTTCGGGACGTTGACGCTGTCGAGATTGATCGTGCGGTTGCCCGAAGCGGAGAGGAACATCCCTTCGCTCTGGAACCCGGCCGTGGGCTCCAGGTCGGGGATCTTGACCTCGGCCTTGTACTCCTCGGAGAGGACGGCTTCGTCCGAGGCGGGCATCCCCTTGCCGACCGTGAGGTTGTAGGCCGATCCCGGCCGCATCTCGCCGGTGATGACCAGCTCGTTGCGGTTGGCCGACAGGCGGACGCGGGTTGCCGGCTCGATCTTCATGTACTTCTCGGCCACGGCGGCCGAGATGGGGGAGGAGAACCGGAGGACCACCGTGGACTCGCGGGGTCCGGGCTGGACCTCGAAGCCCCAGACCGCGAGCCTGGTGCTCGACCCGAGCTTGATCTCGTGGACGAACTCCTCTTTGAGCGGCACGTTGCCGCCGACCGGGGTGAGGTCCTGGGCGATGACGAGCCGCAGCGTGCGCTCCTCCCGCTCCTTCTGGATGGCGGGGGTGTGGAACGCGATCGAGGGTGAGTTCCAGTCCGTCTCGAGCTCCAGGGCTATCGGCTCGGAGCCCGCCGGGGCGGCCGGATCGTGGAGCCGCACCTTGGCGATGAGCACTTTGGGATCGACCGGGTAGTTGAACCGGATGGTTCCCCGGAACAGGACGCGTGCCTTGCCTTCGAGCGCGGGCTCCTCGGTGATGTCCACCCCTTCGACGAGGAACTGGTCCGTGCGGACGGTGATCTCCTGGTCTCCGGTGAAGACCATGCCTTCCGGGAGGAACCGCTCGGGCTGGATCTCGACCTTGTACTCGGAAGCGATGGGCAGCCCGCCCGAGGGGGTGAACCGGAGAGCGTTGGAGTCGCGCCACGTCCACGACCCGCCCAGCCCCGGCTCGATCGTGGCAGGAGCCGGGTCGAGCACCGTGCCCGCCTTGCCGTCGCCGAGCGACTTGTCGAAGACGATGTCGAAGAATTGCCGGTTCTCGCGGTCGATCACGACGTCGAACACCGAAACCGTCTCCGCATCCGATCCCGCCTGGAACCTGGCCAGCGCGGCGTTGAGCGGTCCGCGGAACGCGTATCCCGACACGGACACGAGCAGCAGCGCCATGACCAGGAGGACGATGTCCTTCCAGGACCATTTGCGAGAAAACGCACCACGAAGACGAGACGGGATCCGATCCCGAAGCGACGGGGGAGGGGTCGACATGAAGAAATAAGCTCCTGTTGATTGAGACGGCGGGATAAGGCTACACCAGAAGAGGGCGTCCCTCACCTTGCTTCAACGTGATGGGGGAGGGGAAAAGCTTTCAGGGGTTGGCTGCACCGCCGGGTTGAGACACGAAACTCGCCGGTCGGCTCGTCTCACCCGCGGGTGCAAGGTGTCAACCCGCCGGTGGAGACACAAAACCGGGCGGTCAAATGTCTTTACCCTCGGGTGTAGCGTTGCAGGAGAGTGGGAAAAGCGTTCGGGGTGGGGGGAAACGGTCTAGACTGGAGCACATGACGAGGTCAGACATGAACGCCCTTCTCAAGCTCCCTCCAGAGGAGCGCCTTGAGATCGCGCAGGTCTTGTGGGAAAGCGTGGAGCCCGAGGACGAGATCCGTTTCCTTTCGATCCCCGAGTGGCAGCGAAAAATCCTTGAAGAACACCTGGAAGATCTTCGCAGCAATCCCGAGGACGAGCAGCCCTGGGAAGAAGTGAAAGCCGAGATCTGGCCCGGCGAATGAGGGTCGTCCTCCGGCGGCATGCGAAGCGCGACCTGCTCGATGCTCGACAGTGGTATGAGGAGCGTGAGACCGGGCTCGGCTCGGCGTTTCTCGGTGAAGTTGAAGAAGCCCTTCGGCAGATTCAGGAGTATCCCAGGACGCACCCGCGAGTAGATGAGCATGTCCGTAGAGCTGCTCTACGGCGTTTCCCTTAGAATCTTCTATGTCCCCGAGGGCGAGGTGATCCGAGTCATCGCCATCCTTCACCGGGCTCGCAGTCCGGAAGGTTGGCTGCAACGTCGATGACCGTCGTCACGCATCCGTCTGCAGCATTTCCATCAGCTCATCCCGAGTGAAGATCTTGGCCAGCTTGGGGTCGTCCTCCTGGACGACACTTTCCATGAGTCGGCGCTTGCGCTCGATGAGGGCCGAGATCTTCTCCTCCAGGGTCCCCTCCGCGATCAGCTTGAGGACGTGCACGGCCCGCTTCTGCCCGATTCTGTGAACGCGGTCGGTGGCCTGGTCCTCCCGGGCGGCGTTCCACCAGCGGTCGTAGTGGATGACCACCGAGCCTCCCACCAGGTCGATGCCCGTGCCTCCAGCCTTCAGGCTCCCCAGGAAGACGCGGCAGTACGGGTCCTGGTTGAAGCGATCCACGGCACCGCCCCGGTCTATCGTGGAGCCGGTCAGGACGGAGTAGCCCACTCCCAGCCCACGGAGGTGGCGCTCCATCAGCTCGATCATCCCCAGGAACTGGGTGAAGACCACCACTTTGTGGCCGCTCTCCAGGGCTTCACCCAGGACCTCCCGGAAGAGGTCCCACTTGCCCGAGGTGTACTCGTCGGCGCGGTCGAGGCATCCCAGCGCGAGGGCGGGATGCCCGCCGATCTGCTTCAGGAGATTGAGCAGGGCAAAGATATGGATATAGGGCAGCGGCTTGTCCCCCGCCGCCTCGATCTGCCGTGCCAGCTCGGCGCCGCGTCCGCCGATCGCGTCGCGGTAGAGCTTCACCTGGTCGTCGGAGAGGGCGCAGGTGCGCAGGTCCTCTATCTTCTCCGGCAGCTCGTCCAGGACGGACGACTTGAGCCGGCGCAGGACGAAGGGGGAGATCACCCGCCGCAGCTCGCGCAGCCTTTCTTTCTCCACGTCCTCCCGGATCTGTCCCCGCTCCCGCTCTGCCTTGACGTATCGCTCCTCGAAAGCCGCGTCCGTGCCCAGATAGTCCGGCAGGACCAGGTCGAAGAGGGCCTTGAGGTCGGCCAGCGAGTTCTCGACCGGGGTGCCGGTGAGGCCGAGCCGGACGTCCGCGACCAGGTGCGAGGCGGCCTGCCACGACCGGGTCTGGCGGTTCTTGACCTGCTGGATCTCGTCGAGCACCACCAGGGAGAAGGAGACCGCCGACAGCTCCTCGGCATCGCGCCGCAGAACGCCGTAGGAGGTCACTAGAACGTCTCCCGCTCCGAGACCCTTGGGCGGACGGCGTTGCGCGCCGTGATGAATCACCGGCCGGAGCCCCGGGGCGTGACGCTTCACCTGGTCCCGCCAGTGCGGGAGGACGCTGGTCGGGCAGACCACGAGAAACGGGTCAGCGGCCTTTCCGTCCTCCAGGAGCGACACCATGAGGGCGAGCGTCTGGAGCGTCTTGCCCAGGCCCATGTCGTCGCAGAGGAGCCCGCCGAGGCGGTTCTCGTAGA
This sequence comes from Holophagales bacterium, assembly GCA_031412055.1. GTDB lineage: Bacteria > Acidobacteriota > Thermoanaerobaculia > Multivoradales > UBA5704 > DATMER01. The sequence continues at coordinate 5,181 of JANOCF010000452.1, forward strand.
GAAAGCGGAGCCACTCCGCGCCGGCCGGCTGGTAGGGGCGCATCAGCGTGGCAAGCCCGCCGAGGGGGCGAAGAGGCTCGGCGGGCCGAAGGTGGAGG
>JANOCF010000453.1:0-3126 GCA_031412055.1 Holophagales bacterium
GCCGCCTGCCGGTGCTGGTCAACTCCGCGCTACGAAGGGACGGCGACGGCAAGCCCCTGCTGGTCCGCACTACCGTCTTCAACGCCACCGACCGCAAGGAGTACGAGCGCGAGCTGGTGCGCGCGAGACAGAGGGCCGAGCGGGCCGGGCAGGCGAAGTCGGACTTCCTCTCGATGATCAGCCACGAGATCCGCACTCCGCTCAACGCGATCATCGGCGTGGCTCACCTGTTCAAGATGACGGAGCTGTCGCCGCAGCAGCAGAAGCTCGCGCGCATCCTGGGCTCCTCGTCCGAAAGCCTGCTGCACCTGGTCAATCAGATCCTCGACTTCGGCAAGATCGAGGCGGGCAAGATGACCCTGGAGGAGAGGCCGGTCGATCTCCGGCAGCTCGTCCAGGATCTCGCCGAGAGATACCAGCTCAGGGCGCAGGAGAAGGGGCTTGCGTTCCTGGTCCACGTGGACGAGCGGGTACCGCAATGCGTCCTGGGAGATCCCATGAAGCTCGGCCAGGTGTTGACCAACCTGGTCGGGAACGCGCTCAAGTTCACCTCCCAGGGGTCGGTGACCGTGGCGCTGGAGGTGCGCGCGGCCGAGAAGGAAACGGTATCGATCGACTTCCGGGTGAGCGACACCGGAATCGGGATCGCTCCGGACCGCCTGGCGCGCATCTTCGACGACTTCACGCAGGCCAACTACGACATCGGCCTGAAGTACGGCGGCACCGGGCTCGGTCTGTCGATCAGCAGGAAGCTGGTGGAGATGCACGGCAGCAGCATCCTGGTCGAGAGCGAGCTCGGGAGAGGCACCACGTTCTCCTTCGAGCTGCGCTTCACGGTCCTGGAGGAAGCCGTAGCGGTGGGCGTGGCCGAGGTGGTCTCCGGGCTCGAGGGCCTCAAGGTCCTGGTGGCGGACGACAACGAGGTCAACGTCTTCGTCCTGACGGGGCTGCTGAAGGACTGGGGGATCGAGTTCGACGTCGTGACCGACGGCAGGCAGGCCGTCGAGTGCGTCCGCGCGCGGGACTACGACCTGGTGCTCATGGACCTGCGCATGCCAGTGATGGACGGATATGCCGCGACGCGGGAGATCCGCGCCATGCCGGGAGACAGGTTCGCGAAGCTGCCGATCATCGCGCTCTCCGCCTCGACCCGGATGGGCCTCCAGCACGAGATCGACGAGGCAGGCTTCAACGAGTTCGTCGGCAAGCCGTTCAGCCCGGACATCCTCTTCGGCAAGATGGCCCGCTACGCGCGCCGAGGAGCCTGATCAGCTATCGGACCGCGCAACCCGCCAGATGACGTTGCCCACGTCGTCCGCCAGCAGCAGGGCGCCGCGCTTGTCGATCGCAACACCCACGGGACGCCCCATCGCTTCGCCCTTCTCGTTGACGAAGCCGGTCAGCACGTCGATCGGCTCGCCGGACGGAGCACCGCCGCTGAAGGGCACGAAGATCACCTTGTAGCTCTTCGAGAGCGCAGCAAGATGCGAGCCTGTCGCGTGGACATCTCCCGTAAGCGCTCCGTAGAAACAGACGGCCGGCATGCCAGCCGGCCACGATCAAGAGGGAGAGCGACTCATGCACAACGCATCGTTCGGCGATCACATGGCGAGTTGGGACCGTCTTGCCACCACGGTGGCGAACAACGTTTCGGAGCTGTCCCATCTGCAGCGCACGAGGGAGGCGCTGGCTCAGGCGCAGCGGGAGGCCGAGGAGGCGAGGCAGCGCCAGGCGGCCGCGCGAGCCGTGGCCCAGCAGGCCACCCGGGATCTCGAAGCCGCGATGGCCCGGGCGCACGAGGCGGCCACGCAGCTGCGCTCCGGGCTCTGGGGTCACTACGGGAGGAAGAGCGTGAAGCTCATTGAGTTCGGCATGCGCCCGTACCGTCACGCACGGAGGCGTGCGGCGGCTCCGATGCAAGGGGGAGCTCTTCCCCAACGTGTACCGGAGGCGTCACCGCCGGCTGCAACGCCCGATCGCGGGCGGGAGACATCCCCCACGCCCGTGGAACGTCCGTTCTCGTTGGGGAGACGTTCCCCATCGAATTGCGGGCCCACGGCGCCCGTGCGGATAGAGGGTCTGCAATGGGGAACCTCTCCCCAACCTGAAGGAGGGATCTGCCCTTCGGCTGCGGTTTCGCGCACGGAGATCCGCTTGTCTCCTCAGCGCGTGCCGATCCCTCCGGGCGGGACGAACAGCCTGGAGACGCCGTAGCGCACACCGCTCTTGCGTACTGCACCGTGGTGCCTTACACGGCCGGCTAAGGTATGCAGGGCTAACGCCTATCCGGCAGACTGAGACGTTCGGGATCTCACGACTTCGGCTCCACTACGTGTAGACAGACTGGGATTCCGGAGCGCTGGAATATGCTTATGCGCCAGCATCTCTAAGATTGGCGTGCATACGCAAATGACATAAGATCAGCGATCTTTAGGAGTGAAGAGACTTACGCCAGAAGCGTGCCTCTATCCAGCGCATTACAGTTGGTTGCGATGGTTGGAGTGCGGGAGCGTATAGCGCAGCCCCGAGTCGTTGAGGGAGGTTGTAAGGTCGTCTGGGAAATCGACAATCCAGACTTGGGGAGGGACTATGTATGCCTACTCTTTTTTGAAGGGGGGGGAGGCTTACTGGCGAGAAGAACTCAAGAAGAGGCGAGCACCGTTGCTTGCCCGGTTGCTGCGGAAATGAGCTAACCCTTATGAGGCCCCGGTTCGTCTAGAGGAGACCTCTCGATGGCTACGGTTGACGGGTTGCTCTTTGCGTTGAAGCTGGTCTCGGCGCTCGGCTGCGGGCTGATCGCCGGAGTCTTCTTTGCCTTCTTGTCCTTCGTGATGAGGGCCTTTGCCCGCCTTCCGCCGGGCGAGGGCATGGCCGCCATGCAGTCCGTCAACGTCGCCGTTCTCAATCCCGTATTTCTCGGGGTTTTCGTGGGAACGGCGGCGGCCTGTGCCGCTGCGGTCGTAGCGTCGTTCACGATTTCGATGCGCTAGTGCCCTGTCACGCCGAAAAAGATGGATCCTCTATAGGGGCACCCCCTTGTGGGCATAGGCGCTAACTTTGCTTCAACGTTGTCTGCTCCACCCGGCCCAACGGGCCGGGAGAATGGAGCCCAGGGCTGAGGCCGAA
>JANOCF010000454.1:0-2832 GCA_031412055.1 Holophagales bacterium
CCACGACGGCGGGCCCCTCACCCTGACCTCGCACAACGCGGGGGCCGCCGCACCGCTCGCGTTCGTGGCGCCGGCGGCGGGAAACGCCGGCGAGCGCCTGCTCGGCGCGGTCCCCGGCTTCCACGTGGGCCGGGACGCGCAGCCTGCCCGCTTCAAGGGCAGCCGCGACGTCTCGCGGGGGATCGATCTCTCGCTCGACTCCCAGGTCGTGATCGGGATCGACGGCGGCGCGCCCGTGATCGTGGACTGCGCGGGCGCCGATCCGGCGAACACCCGGCCGCAGGAGGTGGTGGTCTCTTTGAACACGGCCCTGGGAGCGGACCTCGTCAGCTTCGACGGCCGGTTCCTGACCGTGGCCTCGCCTTCCGAGGGGGCGGCGAGCGAGATCGCTTTCCACCCGGCCCCGTCGGGAGACGCCACGCAGGAGATCTTCGGCCTCCATCCCCGCGTCTTCCGCGGCTCGGCCGCAACGCCCGCCCGGATCACGGGCGTGCGGGAACTGGTGGACGGCGCAGACGTCCTCTCCCGCCACCGGCTCGGGCTGGCCGTGGACGGCGGACCGCTCCAGGTGATCGACCTGCGCGAGGGGATCGCAGACCCGGCGCAGGCGTCGCTCGACGAGCTGGCCTCCGTCATCAACACCGGGACCAAGGCAGCGCTGGCCTCTCACGACGGCCGGCAGCTCACCCTGACCTCGACCACGGTCGGCAGTGGGAGCCGGCTGGTGGTGCAGCCGCTGGAGACCGTGCGCCGCCGCCGCTTCGTGACCCGGGCCACGCTGGCGGACGAGGCATCCCGCGCTCTCTTTGGCTTCGTCTCGCGGGCGGCGCGGGGAGAGGACCCGACGTCCGCGCGGGTGGTGGGGAAGCCCGACCTCTCCCGCGGCATCGACCTCCGGCCGGGCCAGTACCTCCGGATCGCGCTCGACGGCCAGCCGGGCCGGGACGTGGACTGCGCCGGCCCGCGGGTCCGGGCCACGCTCCTGGAGGATGTGATCGCACGGATCAACGGGAAGTTCGGGCCGCCGCTCGCGCCAATCGCTACCCACGACGGCCGGCGCCTGATGCTGCTCTCGTCCGCCACCGGCGCGGAGAGCCGCATCGCCTTCGAGCCGCCGCGCAACGCGGACGCCCTGGATGTGCTCCTGGGAGTCGAGCCCGGAACGGTGAGAGGCAAGGCCGCCACGGGCGTACGCCTGGTGGGCACCCCCGATCTCTCCGGCGGCGTCGATCTCCCGGCGGGGGCCGCGGTCAAGCTGGGGATCGACGGCGCCGCGCCGGTCGAGATCCCGCTGTCTCCCGGGCACCGGGGGCTGTCGGAGATCGTCCTCGCTCTCAACCTGGCCCTGGGGATGGACGCGGCGCGCCACGACGGCTTCCGTCTCTCCCTCGTCTCTCCGACCCAGGGGAGCGGCAGCCGCCTGACCTTTGCCAAGCCGGATGGTATCGCGGCGATCACCGCGAGCGACGCGACCGCCCTCCTCTTCGGCTTCGCGGCCCCGCGCTCCTACCGGGGAGCGGACGCGGAGCCAGCCCGGCTCGTTGGGACCGTCATGCTTTCCGGCGGCGCCGACCTGCGTACCGCCCGCACCCTGCGCCTGGCCGTGGACGGCGGGCCGTCCCGCGACATCAACTGCGCGGCGGGCGCGGCCGATCCCGGTTCGGCGCAACTCGCGGAGATCGTCGTCGCGATCAACTCGGCTGTAGGAGCGGATGTAGCGTCGCACGCCGGAGGCCGGCTGGTTCTGGCGTCGCCGACACCCGGACAGGCGGGCAGCCTCGCGGTCGAGCGGCACGGCCTGGGCGACGCGCGGCAGATCCTCTTCGGGGATGTCCCCGCCGAGACCCGGGGCGAGCCCGCGAAGGCTGCGGTCGTCCTCGGCGAGGCAGATCTCCTGGGACCGGCCGACCTGAGCCGGCGGAGGAGCCTGCGGGTGGCGGTGGACGGCGGCCGTCCGGTCGAGGTGGACGTGTCCGGAGCCGCGCCCGGGCAGACGTTCCTGGATGAGGTCGTGGCCGCCCTGAACGCAGCCGTCCCTGGGCTGGCGGAAGCCACGCCGGACGACCGGCTGCGCCTCTCCTCGCCCACGAAGGGGAAGGACAGCCGGCTCGAAGTCCTGCCCCTCCGCTTTCTGGAGTTGCAGGAGTACCCGCCCGTGACCGTGGAGATGACGCGGACGGCGCGGCACGGCGACCGCCTGTCCGTGGTGAACCGCGGCGCCTCGGGGTCCGCGCTGGAGATCGAGATCTACGCGCCGCGCGGCGTGGCCGGGCCGGCGCTGGCGAGCGTGAGCCTTGGGGTGCAGGTCCGGGTGGATGCGTCGGTGGCGCCCGGAGAGCGGGTCCGGTTTTGGATAGACCCGGACGGCTCGGCCGCGCAGGCGGAGATCGTCGGCCTGGACGGCGCGGCCCGTCCGGTGCCGGTCCACATCTCCGGCGACCTGACCCTGCCGCGAGGCCGCACGGAGTGGATCTTTCTGGAGTGCCACGGCAGCCGCTTCGACCAGGCGCAGTTCGACCAGGACCATTTCGCGGGCGGCGACTGCGCGGAGGTCGGAATCTTCGACCTGAGCCGCTTCGGCCATGCCTTGTTCGGACCGCTCGACTCCCCGGCCGTGGAGGTGACGCTGCGCTGGCAGAGCCACCGTCCCGGGCAGTTCGTGGTCAACCTGCCGTCGGACCTGCCGGCACGCTTCGGCGGGCGCTTCAATGAGGCGCGCTTCGGCGCCGATGGCGCCGACGCCACGCAGACGCTGCCTGGAGTCGTCACCGAGCCTCCCGAAGACGAGCGCGACCTGGTGCGGCTGCTCAACGAGGGGGAGGCGCCCGCGAT
>JANOCF010000455.1:0-2549 GCA_031412055.1 Holophagales bacterium
CACCACCAGAGGACCAGCAACCGCTACCCGGGGGTCCTTCACCGCGACCTCCTGGAGTCGCCGGTGCTCGACCGCCTGTTCAGCAAGAACGGCAACGGCCTGCTGCCCATCGCGTTCCCGGAAGGGTCGCCGCTGCACCCGTCCTACACGGCGGGCCACGCGACCGTGGCCGGCGCCTGCGTCACCATTCTCAAGTGGTTCTATGACGAGAGCTTCGTCATCAACCAGCCCGTGATCCCCACGCCGGACGGCTTGGCGCTGCAACCGTACCAGGGGCCGCCGCTCACCATCGGCGGCGAGCTCAACAAGCTCGCGTCCAACGTCGCGACCGGCCGCAACATCGCCGGGGTCCACTGGCGCTCCGACGCCCAGGCCTCCCTGCGCCTGGGAGAGGAGATCGCGATCGGCCTTCTGCGCGATCAGAAGGCGCTCTACAACGAGAACCTCTCCGGCTGCACCTTCACCCGCTTCGACGGCACCAGGATCACGGTCTGAGGAGGCCAGAACCATCATGAACCGAAAGATCGTTTCGACCGCTCTCGGCCTCACCCTCTCCGCCTTGGCGCTGCCCGCGCAGGCCCAACCGCTGGGCGGCATCACCTTCCACAACGTTGCCAACGCCGAAAACGGCATCACCTACGAGCGCAAGCCGTCGGCGACCAAGACCCTGGTCGAGAAGCTGCAGAAGATCGGGCAGGCCAGCCTCGGCACCCTGCTCTTCGACTACCCGATGAAGAGCAACGGCGCGCCCGGCATCGCCCTGATCGACTACGACGGCGACGGCGACGTCGATCTCTATGTCACCGACGGCCCCGGCAAGGACAACAGCCTCTACCGCAACCGGCTCGCCCAGGACGGGCACTTCGCGCTCGAGCTGGTGCCCGGCGCCGCCGGAGCGGCGGCCACCGGACAGGATTCGACCGGCACCTGCTTCGGCGACACCGACAACGACGGCGATCCGGACCTCCTGGTCCTGGGCCGCCAGGAGCCCAAGCGGTTCTTCGAGAACCAGGACGGGCAGTTCGCCGACATCAGCCACAGGGCTGGCAGCGAGATCGCCAACGGCGAGTACAACGCGGCCTCGTGCGCCCTGGGAGACGTCAACGGCGACGGCCTGCTCGACATCTTCATCGGCAACACCTTCGACTGGTCGACCAAGGCGGCGATCGTGTTCGAGCCCTGGGCGCTCAACGAGTACAACCAGCTCTTCCTCAACCGAGGCGGCAACGTCTTCGAAGACGTCAGCACCACCGCCGGCATCCAGAACTTCCGCGACATCAGTTGGGGCGCGGCGATGTTCGACTACGACACCGACGGCGACATCGACATCCTGGTGGCCAACGACCAGGGCGCGATTCCCTTCTTCAAGTACGGCGGCGTCAACCGGGGCTTCATCCGGGTCTACCAGAACGACGGCACGGCCCACTTCACCGACGTCACGGCGAAGTCGGGCCTGACCTGGCCCGGAGACTACATGGGCTTCGCCGTGGCCGACTACGACGGCAACGGGACGATCGACATCTACGCCACCAACGTCGGCGACTGGATCGAGGTGCTGTTCGGGCTCCCATACACTCTGGGCGACCTGACGTCGCGCTGGTTCCTGAACGACGGAAAGGGCAAGTTCAAGGATCCCGGGGTGACTCCGGGGGTGCGCGCTTCCGGCTGGTCGTGGGGGACCTCGCCCCTGGACTACGACAACGACGGCGACTTCGACATCGTCTCCTACGGCGGCTTCGACACGGGTCCGATCGTGGACCGCTCGAACACCGGCACGCTGCTCAACAACGACGGCCACGCCAACTTCCAGCTCGACTGGGCCGCCTACGACGGCTCGGTCGATCGCCTCCGCCGTAACGATCACGGCGTCGCGGCGGGCGACCTCGACGGCGACGGCTTCGAGGACATCGTTTCGGTCTCCGACGTCGAGGGCGCGCCTTTCTTCCCGTTCGTCGACTACCCCCCGACCTGGGTCGGCCCCTACTCGGGGAAGTCCGGCCTCATCCCCTCGTGGATTCCCCAGCCGGACGGCACCTTCGTCTGGAGCGGCGTGCAACTCCTCCCCGGCACCCTGGCGATCGAGATGAACAGCGGCGGCAACGGCAACCGTTCCGTCAACGTTCAGACCGTCGGCACGGTGGGGATCACCACGGGCGGGCGTACCAACCGCGACGGCATCGGCTCGGTGGTGCGCTTCACCCGCATCAGCGGCGGCACCGCCAGCCAGCCGGTCCTGGGCGGATCGAGCCACGCCTCGCAGGACAGCCTGCTGGCGCACTTCGGCCTTGGGAAGGCGCGGCGCGGGATGGTCGAGGTGGTGTGGCAGGGCGGCGTCCGGAACCGCCTGTACGCGGTGAAGGCGGGGGAGCGGGTCCGCTTCCCCGAGATTCCGTGCGACTACGGGATCAAGTGGTCCAACCGCTCGGCGTACACGTCCTGCGTGGACAAGGCGCTGTCGGAGATCCAGGGAGCCGGCCTGCTGACCGGAGCTGAGGCTGCCCGTTTCCGCTCCAGCGCTCTGCAGGCCTACGACCTGACACACTAAGCCC
>JANOCF010000456.1:0-1728 GCA_031412055.1 Holophagales bacterium
CGCGACGCCCGGAAGGTCTGGCGCTCGACCTTCTTGAGGATCTCGTGGTGCGGATGACCCTCGGGGGTGTCTGACAGGAGCATCTGGGCGTAGCTGGAGATGCCGGTGATCGGCGTGTTGACCTCGTGCGCCACACCGGCGGCCAGCATGCCGAGTGCCGCCAGCCGGTCCTGCTCCTTGAGCGCAATCTCCATGGCCACGCGCTCGCTGACGTCGTGAACCACCAGGACGCGCAGCGGTTGGCCGCTCTTTCCTCTTTCCGTTAGGGCTGCGACCTCGCCCTCGAAGACCGAGAGGCTGACCTGGAGGTAGCGCTCGCGGCCGGCCGCGTCGCAGAAGCTCACCTCCATCGGGCCGCTTCCCGGCTCGGGCAGAGGGGAGATCGGCAGCACTTCGGAGAGGGCGCGGCCGGTCAGGGCTTCCCCGGTATTTGCGGTATTGGCGGTATTGGCGATCTTGATGAACGCGACGTTGGCCGAGATCAGGCGGTCCGACTCGTCCAGCACGGCGATGCCCGCCGGAGAAGACTCGAAGATACCGGTGCTGTAGCGCTGCAGGCTCCGCACCTCTTCGAGCTGGAGGTGGAGCTGGCCCATGAGCTGCGCGTTTTCGATCGCCAGCGCCGCCTGGTTGAGGAGATGCCGGATCAGATCGGTGTCGTCGCTGTTGAGCGGCGTCTGATCCTTCCGGAATCCGGCCAGCACGACGCCCACGCCTCGTCCCCTCACCGTCAGCGGGAACGCGTAGCGGTAGCCGCCGATGAAGATCTGCTGCGCCGGGGTGAGGATCTCGAGCGGCAGCGTCAGCCCGGAGAGCTGGAGCACGTCCTGCTGCCAGAACCCTTCGCCGAGCGAGTCGAAGGGGATGCGGTCGGGCATCCCCGGCTCCAGGCGGACGGCCAGCAGGCAGTCTCCCTGGGCGAGGTAGAGATTGGCATGGTCGAGGTCCACGCCGTCCTCCATCTGGCGCAGCATGGCGGCGCAGAGCCGTCCGAGATCGCGCTCGTGGAGCAGCTCCCGTCCCAGCTCGGTCAGGGCGCGGCGCTTGCCGAAGCTCCCCTTGTACTGGAGGCGCTCCAGGGCGGACGTGATGCCGGTGCGGGTGGGCACCAGCAGGCCCGCGATGGCGAGCCCGGCCACGAACGAGAGGAGGTTGCGCGCCAGGGTTAGCTCCTGCGCGACGCCCCGGTCGATCGCCAGGTTCACCATCGAGAAGCCGATGATGCCGAGGAGCAGCGTCATGGTCATCGAGATCATGTCGCGGACGATGACCTCGATGTCCCACAGCTTGTAGCGCAGGATGGCGTAGGCGAAGGTCAGCGGCACCAGCGCCAGAGGGAGCACCGAGATCGCGCGCAGCAGCTCCGGACCCTGGAACCCGGCCACGAACGGAATGCCGTGCAGCGCCAGGAAGGGGAGATAGCCGCCCGCGAGGCCGAACGCCACCCACTGCATCTGCCGGTGCTGCTCCCAGCCGCGGCGCCGGACCATGCGCGAGACGAGGAGAGCAACCGAAGCGGCGGCGAAGACCAGGAGGTGGGCCAGCTCGACCCGGTCCAGCATCTGGACGCGCGCATCGTTGAGCGTGCCGAAGATCCACCGGCCGTTCGCCAGGGCCATGTCGAGCTGCAGCGCCAGCAGCACGGCCGCGGGCAGGTAGAGGAACGGCACCATCTTCCGGCTGCGCCGTTCGCCCAGGGGCGTCGGGAACACCAGGAACAGGTGGAGC
>JANOCF010000457.1:0-1572 GCA_031412055.1 Holophagales bacterium
TCCGATGCTGGACTGTGTCATCGATCCCGGACGCATGACGGCGGAGCTGACGGAGCTGATCGATCTTGCCCGCAGTCATCCGGAGGGGCCGGGTGCCTACTCGGTCATGACGCCGCGCCGTTATCACCACGTCTACGAGATGGTGAGGCGTTACGTCGGCGGCTGGGTGCGCAGGTTCGGAGTGCCGGTAACCTACATCTCGATCTATCACGGAGAGGGCGTCTGGAACACGCCGCCGGAGTACCTGGAGCGCGAAGACCATCCCTACAAGTACGGCTACGGCAAGCTGCTGCACTCCGGCTACCACTACGTGGACATCCTGGCGAGGCTCCTGGACCTGAGCACACCGGCGGAGGAGACGGAGATCGACCTCGTCTCGCATGTGGCCCGTCCGGGAGACCAGCAGGCACAGATGGCGCCGCTCTATTCGAGGATGGATGGGGCTCCTTCGACCGTGGAACCGGCCGGCGGGCATCCTTTCGGAGATACCGACGTGGTCGCGTCCTTCGCGGCGCGGCGCAAGAGCACGGGCGAGGTGGTCACGCTCGGCAACCTGGCCCTGCTCCAGACCACCACGAGCCTGCGGAGCTGGTGGCCGCTGCCCACCGACGTCTACAACAAGACGGGCCGCTTTGGCGTGGAGGAAATCCGCCTGAACCTGGGCTTCCTGGCGAGCGTCAACGTCCGCATCTTGAAGGTCCCTGTGGACGTGCAGGGCCGCAACATCAAGACGCGGGACGAGGTCGACATCACGGTCTGGCGCAATGGAAACCTTTTGCACCGCTCCAGCCTGGACCGAAGATACCGCAAGGGGGTGGAGAGCTACCTGGAGGAGGGCCGCTGGCGCCTGTTCGAGAGCTGGCTCCGCGGGCGGGAGACGCGCAGCCGCATCGAGCAGCACCTGCGCTCCGTGCAGATCCTGGAGAAGATGCTCCTTTCAATCAGCTAGCTTCGAACAGCCCGTAATCCTTGCTGATGCGGAGGCACCCGCCGAGGCGCCGCATCTCTTCCTCGACAAAGCGGGCGAGTGCGGCCTGCCGATCTTCGGGCAGGCGTACCTTGGAAGCCACGTACGCCACCAGCGGCTCCACCTCGGTGACAACGAGGGCGTCGTCATAGCGGTGCAGGGTGACCTCCGCGAACCAGGGTGCGAGCTGAGCCTTCCCGGTCTCCAGCATGAACGAGTCCGGCCCGCGCCCTTCCCAGAGGACCAGAGCAGGATCGAATCGCCGCACCAGATCGATCAGCTCATGGAACTGATCGCGGCCTCCCGTGGCCGCGTACAGCCGCCCTCCCGGCTTGAGAACGCGCCGCATTTCGATCAAGGACTTTGGTCTGTCGGGCACGTGGTAGAGCATGTGATTGGCGATCACCGCGTCGAACCGGCCGGTGGAGAAGGGCAGGTCCTGGGCATCGAGCACGGCCGCGGGAAAGGGGAGCGCCTGCCGCGCCTGCGCGACCATCCCCGGAGAGAAGTCCGACAGCGTGATCGCCCAGCCTTCCGGGATGCGCGACCGGTTCTCCTGCCAGAGAGACCCCGAGCCGCATCCGACCTCGAGAATCCGGCTCGCC
>JANOCF010000458.1:0-4507 GCA_031412055.1 Holophagales bacterium
ACATCCTCGACTTCTCGAAAATCGAGTCGGGCAAACTGGAGATCGAAAGCGTTCCCTTCAGCTTCTTCTGACCGGGATCACCCGTGAGGATCTCGAACGGTTCCATTTCGCCGACGGGCAGGAAGTCCGCGTCCGGATCGCGGACCAGCGCCTGGAGATCCGCCCTCGCCGAGTCATGCACGACATCCAACTCGGGCTCGGCAACCTCGCGTCCCAGCTCCGGGCGATGGCGGGCCAGCTCGGGGCGTTCCGGAGCGATCTGCCGAACCTGTCGGGTGAGAACGGAGAGGCGGACCTCACGAGCCCGGAAGCCGAGCTCGCGGCCACGATCGAGTGCCTGCTGATCGACGAGATCGTCCCCGCGATCGCCCGCCTCGAAGCAGCGGCCAGCCTGTCTTTCGATCCGCCCGGAGACTTCCGCTGACGTTCCGGAGCGTTCCGCTTCCCGGGTGGAGGGGCCGCTGCGCGCAGCGGGAGGCTCCGACCCGGCAGCGGAAGGCTCGCTGCGGAGAGCGGACCGCTCCAGGATGCCAGCGCAAGGCTCCGAGCCCGGCGGGAAGGCTCCGGCCCCGCAGCGGAAGGTCCCGATCCGCCAGCCGGACTCTCCGAGCTCCCGGCGGGCCTTCCCCGGGCTCCAGCGGAAGCCTCCGATCCACCCGTGGAACGCTCCGGAAAACGGCTCACGGGATCGTGGCGGCCTCGTGAAGTACCATGACGGAATGAGCCGCGGAGCCAGACATTTCGGTATCGCCGGCATCGCCGGCATCGCCTGCCTGCTCCCGCTGCTCCTGGGATGCGGGAGTGAGGCGGAGCCGCCGCCGAGCCCCGGCCAAGCTCCCACCGCTGCGAAGGCCAGCGTTCCAAAGGGCCCCATCCCGCCCATCCCGCGGACCACCCGGGGGTACGTCGTCATCTCGATCGACACCCTGCGGGCCGACCGCCTGGGCTGCTACGGCTACCCTCGCCCCACCAGCCCTTTTCTCGACTCCCTGGCAACCCGGGCCACGCTCTTCGAGGAGGCCTACGCGCAGTTCCCCAGCACGCTGGTCTCCCACATGACCATGTTCACCGGCCTCCATCCCCGGGAGCACGGGGTGTTTCCGCCAAACTCGGTGCTCTCGCCCGAGGTAGAGACGTTTCCGGAGGTGTTCCGCCGCCACGGGTACCGCACGGCCGCCTACACCGAGGGCGGGTTTGTGAGCGGGCGCTTCGGCTTCAAGCGCGGGTTTGAGGTCTTCGTGGCGCGCAACCGAGACGGCAAGCGGCAGCTCGAGCAGACGTTCCGCCGCGGGACCCGCTACCTGGAAGCGTTGAAGCCGGACGACCGCTTCCTCCTCTTCCTCCATACCTATGCCGTGCACGCGCCGTACGACGCGCCGGAGCCGTACCGGGAGCCGTTCTGGTCCGGTGAGCCGCCCGCCGGAGCGATCCCGGCCACGGGTCCGGCCCTCACGCGGCAGAACGCCCTGGGCGAGACGCTGCCCGGACCCGCCGTGGACTGGCTCGGCGCGCTCTACGACGCCGGCGTCCGGCAGACGGACGAGGTGATCGGGAGGTTCTTCGCGGATCTGGAGAGGCTGGGGCTGGCGGACGAGGTGACGGTGATCGTGACGTCCGACCACGGGGAGGAGCTCCAGGAGCACGGGCGTTTCAACCACACGCAGCTCTACCGCGAGGTGATGCGGGTGCCCCTGATGGTGGTCCATCCCGATCACCGCGCCGCCGTCCGTCACGCGGGGATCGTGGGGCTCGTGGACCTGGCTCCCACGCTGTACGAGCTGGCGCGGGTGCGGCCCGGCGGTCAGCCCACAGGTCGCAGCCTGTCCCGGCTGGTGGGCAGCCCAGCGCCGCCGCTCCCGGGCACGGCGATGGCCGACAGCGAGGACGGCTCCCGGGCGATCTACCGGGGGGATGGCAGGGCCCTGGAGAGCCTGCTGCTGTTCGATCCGCCCGCCGGTAAGCCGCGGGTGGAGCTCTACGACGTCTCCCGCGATCCGGGCCAGCGCGTGGACCTTTCGGGGGAACGGACGCGGTCCACGCGGGTGCTGCTGCGCGACCTGCTGGGCTTCAAGCCCCGCCCCGTGGCCGCGGCCGCGGCGCCGCCGCTCGATCCCGAGCTGGAAGCGCAGTTGAAGGCGCTGGGATATCTGCAGTAGACGCTGACCCTGCGCCCCCTTCGGGGCTTACATCCTGCTCACCTGCCACCCCATCCCCAAAATGCTCAGTCCGCCCCCTCCAGCACCTCTCGCACCTTGGCGGCCAGATCCTTGCCGCTGAAAGGCTTCTTGATCAGGTTGGTGTCCTCGCTGTCCAGGCCGGAGCCCTCGGCCAGGCCGGCCGGATAGCCGGTGGCGAAGAGAACCTTCATCTCGGCCCGGTCGTAGAAGAGCTTCTCGGCCAGCTCGACTCCGCTCATGCTGCCCAACAGGATGTCGGTCACCATCAGATGGATGGGACCCGAGTGCTTCTGGCTGATCTCCAGGGCCTGCTGGCCGTCGGCCGCCTCCAGCACGTTGTAGCCGCGGCTCCTGAGGATCTCCGTGATCGGCCGGCGGACGTTCTCTTCGTCCTCGACGAGGAGGATGGTCTCCCAGGGCTTCCCGGAAGAACCGGGCGAGTCGGCGTCGGCGGGCTGCTCCGCGCTGGGCAGCCAGATCAGGAAGCGCGAGCCGTGACTGGGCTCGCTGTCCGCCACGATCTGTCCGCCGCTCTGGAGGATGATGCCGTAGGCCGTGGAGAGCCCGAGGCCGTTGACCTCGCCGCCCTGCTTGGTGGTGAAGAACGGCTCGAAGACCCGCCGGCGGACCTCGTCCTTCATGCCCGGGCCGGTGTCGCTCACCTTGAGCTCCACCCAGCGGCCGGGGCTCGAGCGCAGGGGGTGAGGCTGGTTGCCGCCCGGAAGGATCTCGATGTTGCGGGTCTCCAGGGTGAGACGGCCGCCCTGAGGCATGACGTCGCGGGCGTTGGAGACCAGGTTGAGGATGGCCTGCTCCATCTGCCCGGCGTCCACCTGGACGCGGTCCAGATCGGGATCGAAGGTCATTTTCAGCTCGATGGCGTCGCCCAGGATGTGACGCACGCGGTCCTGGAGCCCGGAGAGCACCATGTTGAGCTGCACCATCTTGGGCTGCAGGACCTGCCGTCCGCTGAAGGCGAGGAGCTGGCGCGCCAGGGACGCACCGCGCTCTCCTGCACGCTCGATCTCGCGCAGGTGCTTGCGCGCGGAATCGTCCGGGGCGAGGCGGGTCAGGGCCAGCTCGACCTCGCAGGACATCGCGGTCAACAGGTTGTTGAACACGTGAGCGATGCCTCCCGCGAGACGGCCCATCGCTTCCATGCTCTGCATCTGCGCGGCAGCCTCATCGCCGTAGCGCAGCAGACGGCGCGCTTCCAGGCCCCTGCCTCCCTCTTCCTTGGGGAGGTCGTCGATGGACCTGACTACACCACCGTTGTTCTTGGGTTGTGTCTGCATTGGCCTTTTCCCTTTTTGTCCCGACAGAGACCTGCCGGGGATCGCCGGAGTCATCCTGGCCTAAAACGCCGGTCCTGAAGACGCTCCACGGCGAAAAGTCGTGAAGTGGCCCTCTTCCAGGGGTGCCACCCTTGCTGGGTGACATGCAGGTTTCAGTCCAACCCCCGCCCCCTCTCAACGTCCTGGAGCACAGGGCGTTGAAGCTGATTCTGAAGGGCCTATGGTAAGGCGTCAGGGCTTGAAGGGCAACAATCTTTTGCAAATCCCGCCCCAGTATCGGGGCGGGTGAGGCCGACGGGGCCGGGATCGGGTGGCTTAGAACATGCCGAGCTGGAGGCGGGCCGCCTCGGTCATCATGGACGGGTTCCAGGTCGGGTCCCAAACCAGTTCCACGTCGGCGGAGCTCACGCCGGGGACGCTCTCGACCTTGGCCTTGACCTCCCCGGGGAGGGTTCCGGCCACCGGGCATCCCGGCGAGGTCAGGGTCATCTTGATCTGCACCAGCCCCTCGGGCTGGAGCTCCAGGTCGTAGATCAGCCCCAGCTCGTAGATGTTGACCGGGATCTCGGGGTCGAAGACCGACTTCAGAGCCTCGACGATGCTGTTCTCGAGGTCTTCCGAAGCCGGCGGAGCAGGGGTCTGGGTGTTGGTGTCCATGTCAGCCATGTCGATTCCTTTCCTTCGTCCTCATTCGGTCGGAATGGGGCGGTCCTGCTGGTTCAGAGCGGCCTGCACGGCGTGCCAGGCCAGGGTCGCGCACTTGACCCGGATCGGGTACTCGCGCACGCCGGCGAGCACGGCGAGCTTGCCCAGCGATTGCTCGCCGGCGGGGTCGGCGTCGCCGCCCTTGCCGGTCAGGAAGCCGTGAAAGCCGTGGAACAGCTCGCGGGCCTCCTCGACCGACCGGCCCTTGAGGGCCTCGGTCATCAGGGAGGCCGAGGCGGTGGAGATGGCGCAGCCCGAGCCCTGGAAGGAGATGCCCTGGATGCGGTCGCCTTCGATCTGCAGGAAGACGCTCACGCGGTCGCCGCAGAG
>JANOCF010000459.1:0-3209 GCA_031412055.1 Holophagales bacterium
CCGCGTTCATGCGGCGCCGGGACGAGTATCTGTCGGGCGGCATCGTCTCCCCGGCCGGAGGCCAGGGCATGCCGGACGACGTCTGGGACCGCGTCGGGCTGACCCTGGACACGCTGACCTATGTCTCCTGCGCGGGCGGCTTCATCGACCGCTACGTCAAGCGGGCGAGCGGGGACCCCCGGGTGGACGGCATGCCGCTGCAGGTCGCGTGGGAGAAGCGCGTCAAGGAGGGATCTATCCTGGTCCCGATTCCGGTGGAGTCGGGCGGGAGCCGGTAGGCTGAGAAAGGAGAAGAAGATCATGAGCAACAGACCGATCGGAAAGGCGCTCGCGGGGATCGGGGGGATCGCGGTGATCGCTGTGCTGGCGGCCGTGCTGGTCAGCGGGTACGTCGTCGACGCCTTCGCCTTCGTGCCGTCGTGCGAGGAGGAGATCGCCCAGGCCTATCCCCCCGCCCTGAAGGCGGACCTGACGGCCTGCACCGACCCCAAGGCGCGCGTGGCCTCGGACGCCGACGCGGACCTCGACAAGCTCACGCGGCGGCTGCACGGCACCTGGAAGCTGCGCTCGCGCACGGAGCAGGGCATCACGGTCAGCACCGAGGGGCGCTACAGCCGGCTCTTCTTCGACCTCGAGTCGAACGGCGGGCAGGTGAGAGGCGCGGCCCTCCTGCTGGACCGTCCCGAAGCGGAGAAGGCGCCCAAGGCGGCTCCCGCCGCGCTCGTGGCCGGCTACTGGGGCATGGAGCTGCAACGCAAGAGCCGGAGCCGGATCGTGCTCTCGCTCGCGGGCGACTCGGTCGGCTCCTACGCCCACGTGCGCGTGCCCAAGGCCTCGAAGCACGAGTTCTTCGAGCAGGACAACGTCTTCGTCTCCGCGTACGACGAGAGCGCGGCGACCGCCGGCTGGAACCGCATCGTGGTGATGGACAACAGCCTGACCTATGTCTCCTGCAAGGAGGGGGTGGTCGAGCGCTACGTCAAGGTGTCGGGGCAGAAGCCGTCCGTCGAGGGCGCCTCGCTCAAGGACTACTGGAGCCAGCTCAAGGACGGCGGCAAGAGCGCCCGCCTGACGGCGCCGTCGGCCGGCATCGCCGGGGCGTTCGGCCGCTAGTCCATCGATTGAGACGCGGGGAGGTCGCATGAAGCTCAGACGTTCGTGGGGCAGCGTCCTCGCGCTGCTCACCCTCCTCTCCTTTCCCACGCCGGTGCCGGCCGCGCCGGCTGCGGAGATTCCCTCCGTGGCCGGCTTCCTCCGGCCCTACGTCAAGGCCCTCACCCGGCCGGTCACCACCTGGAGCTACGCCCCCCGCGAGAAGATCGGGCTTCCCCCCGAGGGTCCGGTACAGCCGGACGACCCGGCGCTCGCCAGATTCCTCCAGCAGCGGTTCGGCCGCTACTGGGACCTGTCGCTCGAGCCGCACCCCTACTCGATGGCGAGCGGCCTCTACGTCGCCGCCGATCCGGTCGCGAGCCGCGCCTTCGGCGGTGTCGGAGACCGGAGCTGGAGCCTGATGCAGGTGGTCCTCGATCGAGGGTTCCGCTTCCTGGACGTGCGTTCGCTGGGCGAGGGGCGCGACCAGGTGCTGCGCTTTCCGCCCGAGATCCTGGAGACGCTGGCCGCCGCCGGCTGCGACGCGAAGCACGCGGCGGGCGTGATCACCATGCTGGAGTCGCGCGCCTGCCGGGCGATCGCCGTCCGCACCATGACGGAGCTCGACATCGACGGCATCCTCTACGACTTCCGGAGCGCGCCTCTCGCCGGCTGCGACGAGCGGCTGCACGGGGCGTTCATCCTGATCCGCGCCGAGGCCGTGGACCTGGCGCAGGCCCGGGTCTTCACGGCCCGGCCGACGCGCGACGGGTCCGGGGACGAGGACCGGATGCGGATCCGCGACCTGTTCGTACGGGCGGCCGAGGCGGGCTCGGTCCGCACTCCCCCCTGGCCGGATCTCGAAGGGATTCCCGCTCCCGCCGGCCCCGCCGGGATGGACGCGTGGATTCGGGAGAGCCTCTTCGGCTGCGGAGATCACGCGGAGGACGAGCTGCCCGATCCGGCAGCGGCCGCTCCCGGGCGCCTGGCCGAGCGGGTCCAGAAGTCTCCGGATTCGGCCCACGCGCGCTACGAGCTGGGGGCGGCGCTGCTGCGGCAGGGCAAGAGCGCGGAGGGCGCCGCGCAGCTCGCCGAGGCGCTGCGGATCGACCCCGACCACGTGCAGGCGCTCACCGACCTCGCTCTTCTCAAGACGAAGACCGACCCCGCGGAAGCCTTCCGGCTCGCCGAGCACCTGGTCGGGGTGACCCAGTACAAGCAGCGGCTCTCCTGGCCCAGGATAGTCAAGCTCCGTAGCTCGATCGTGCTCGCCACCGCTGCCTCAGCGGCAGGCCGGGCCGACCGGGCCCGTGAGTACGCCGAGCACGCCTTCGAGCTCTCCTCCCGCCAGCACGCCGAGTCGGCCACGCCGCTCACCGCGCGGATGCTGGCGGAGTCGAAGGCCTTGCTGGAGCGGGTCGGAGGCTCCGCAGAAGCGAAGGAGTCGAAGGTCGCGGCCGCGCTGCGGCCCCGCGTCCGCACCCTCGGCCGGCCGGTCTACACCTACCATTACGCGCCCCGCGCCCGGCTGGGACTGCCCGCGAGCGGCTACGTGGCCCCGGGCGACCCGGTCCTGCCCGCCTTCCTTCGCGGCAAGGTCGAGCGCTACTGGGACACCTCGCTGCCGACCCGCGAGGATGCCGCGGCGAGCGGACTCTGGGCGGGTATCGACCCGGTGGCGGGGCGCCACTTCGGCGGCTCGGGCGACGGCTGGGTGCTCGCGCAGATCGTGCTGCCGGCCGGGCTCCGTTTCGTGGACGCGCGCGAGGGCGAGCCCGGGCGGCCCGATCCGGGCTTTCCGCCGGAGGTGAGGCAGACCCTGGCCGAGTCGGGTTGCGGCGCCGCCCACCCGGCCGACCTGCTGATGGCCGCCGAGTCGCCGGCCTGCCGCGACGTGGCCGTCCGCACCCTGCGCGAGCTGGGCGTCGGTGGGATTCTAGGGAGCTTCCCGCGCACCCGCTTCAAGACTTGCGGCGACCGGCCCGAGGGGGTCTTCGTCCTGCTCGACCCGGCGCTCGTGGCGGCGGACCGGGTGCGGCTCCTGACCCGCGACCCGGGTCCGGGCGACGAGGCCGCCGAGGACCGCCTGCGGATAGAGGACCTCTTCGCCCGCGCCC
>JANOCF010000460.1:0-3513 GCA_031412055.1 Holophagales bacterium
GGAGACAGACCTCCGTTCGCTGAGTAAAACCCTGAATTGGCAGCAGAATCCATGAGAGTTCGCAACGAAATCCCCGGATGATGCGAAGTGGCAGGCGCGGTGAGGTCTCCCTACCGGTGCTTGTAGACCAGCTCGATCAGCTCGTTCACCATGCTGTCGGCCTGCTCGCCCCCCTCGTTCAAGGCCCGGGTGGCGCAGTGCTTCAGGTGGTTCCGCATCAGCTCACGGCCCACGGAGCGCAGGGCTTCCTGCACCGAGGAGACCTGCATCAGGATGTCCGGGCAGTAGCGGTCCTCCTCGACCATCTTCTGGAGGCCGCGCACCTGCCCCTCGATCCGCCGCAGCCGCTTGAGGTTGCTCTCCTTGATCTGGGGATCGACCCCCGCCGCTTTCCGGTCGCAGCCGCATTCCGCGTGATTCAGCTCGCTTTCGGGTTCCATGGCTCTCCTTTCGATCTCACGTGAACCGCGCCCGGCGGAGGCGGAGGCTGTTGGTCACGACGCTCACCGAGCTGAAGGCCATCGCGGCGCTCGCCAGGATCGGGCTCAGCAGCAGTCCGAAGAAGGGGTAGAGCGCTCCGGCGGCCACCGGGATGCCCACCACGTTGTAGATGAATGCCCAGAACAGGTTCTGCTTCATCGTCCGCATCGTCCGGCGGGACAGGGCGATCGCGTCGGCCACGCCGCCCAGATCGCCCCGCATCAGCGTCACGTCGCTCGCCTCGATGGCGATGTCCGTGCCCGTGCCGATCGCGATGCCCACGTCCGCCAGCGCCAGGGCCGGAGCGTCGTTGATGCCGTCGCCCACCATGGCAACCACGGCGCCCCCCTGCTGCAGACGGCGGATCTCCTCGACCTTGCCTTCCGGCAGCACGCCGGCCACGACCCGGTCGATCCTCGCCTGCTTGGAGATGGCCTCTGCCGTGCGGCGGTTGTCGCCGGTCAGCAGGACCACTTCGAGGCCCATCCGCTTCAGACGGACGATCGCGGCCGCCGAGGTCGGCCTGATCGGATCGGCCACGGCGAGCAGCCCGGCCAGGGCGCCGTCGATGGCCACATAGACGGGCGTCTTCCCCTCGGAGGAGAGGCGCTCGGCGTCGGCCTGGAGCGGTGAGACGGACACCGCGTAGTCGGCCATCAGCGTCTCGTTCCCGACGGCCAGGGCCGCGCCTTCGACGACTCCCGTGGCACCGCGTCCGGTGACGGACTGGAAGCCTTCGACCGGAGACAGGGCGAGACCGCGGTCCCGGGCGTGCCGGACGATCGCGTCGGCCAGCGGGTGCTCGGAGGACCCCTCCAGGGATGCGACCAGCCGCAGGATCTCGTCAGCCGGCCGGTTCGAACCCGGAGCCGGGAGCATGTCGGTCACCGTGGGCCGGCCCTCGGTAACCGTGCCAGTCTTGTCCAGGACCACGTGCGTGACGTCCCCGGCGCGCTGAAGGGCTTCACCCCCCTTGATCAGCGTGCCGAGCTCCGCTCCACGTCCCGTGGCCACCATGACGGCCGTGGGCACGGCCAGCCCCATGGCGCAGGGACACGCGATGATGAGCACAGCCACGGCCGCCGCGAACGCCTTCACCCCGGGAGCCGACCCCGCGGCCACGAACCAGATGACGAACGTGACGATGGCGATCTGGAGCACGACCGGCACGAAGACGGCGCTGATCCGGTCGGCGAGCCGCTGAATCGGAGCGCGGGAGCCCTGGGCTTCGCGCATGAGCTGGACGATGCGGGCGAGCATGCTGTCCGCTCCGAGCGTCGTGGCCCGGTAGCGGAAGGCGCCCGTGCGGTTGATGGTGCCGCCGATGACCCGGTCGCCCGGTTTTTTTTCGACCGGCATGGACTCGCCGGTGAGCATGGACTCGTCCACGGCGCTGGCCCCGGAGAGGACCTCGCCGTCGACCGGGACCCGCTCGCCGGGCCGGACCACCACCGTGTCGGCCCCGCGGACCTCCTCGACGGGAATGTCCATCTCCGTATCTCCGCGGAGCACCCGGGCGGTGCGGGGCTGCAGCGCGATCAGTCCGCGGAGCGCGGCCGAGGTCCTGCTCTTGGCTCTCGCCTCCAGGGCGTTGCCGGCCAGGATCAGGGCGATGATGATGATCACGGCCTCGTAGTAGACATCGGGCTGGACCCCCCGGCTCAGGAAGAAGCCGGGCGCCACCGTGGCCAGGATGGAGTAGAGGAACGCCGCGCCCGTGCCCACCGCGATCAGGGTGTTCATGTCCGCCGAGTGATGGCGGAAGCTGCTCCAGGCCCGGACGTAGAAGTGCCGTCCGGCCCACGCCATGATCCCGACCGTCAGGGCGAGCAGGGCATAGGAGAGGACGCGGATGTCGATCTGGTACAGCCATGGGAAGACCCGCTGGAGGGCCGGGCTCATGGACTCCATGGCCCAGCGCATGAACGGGTCGGCCACCGCACCCCCGCCGGAATGCCCGCCAGCCGGAGCCATCAGGGGCATGGAGACGGTCATGGCGAGCAGGCCGGCCGCGCCGCTCACCAGCGCCTTGGTGCGCAGCTCGCGAAACTCCTCCTCCTGGGCCTTGTCGCGAGCCTCCTGTTCCTCGAACGAGGTGCGCTCGGCCGAAGGGAGCTCGGCGTCGTAGCCGGTCTCCCGGATGGCCTCCACCAGCGACTCGGGCCGGGTCACGGCCGGGTCGAAGGTGACGGCGGCGTTGGCCGTCATCAGGTTGACGCTGGCGTCGAGCACCCCCGGCTGGCGCTGGAGGGCTTTCTGCACGCCCGCCTGGCAGGCGGCGCAGGTCATCCCGCTGACGGGGATGTTGATCTTGTTTTCAGTGGCCATGATGGCCTCCTCAGGCTTCCACGATGAGCTTGCCGCGAAGCATGCTCATCCCACAGGTGAACTCGAAACTCCCCGCCGTCTCCGGCTTCACTTCGACCGTTGTTCGCTGAAAGGCGGGGAGGAACTTGCGGACGCCAAAATCCGGGATGACGACCTCTTCCGAGCAGCCGGACGTCTCCTGGCGGTCGAAGATCAACCGCGCCGGAACCCCACGCCGCAGATGCACCTCGGCGGGGTCGTAGCCCCCGTGGACCGTGATGGTGACCTCCTGCGTACGGTTTTCGGAGATGGCTGCGGTGGCCGACCCGCGCCGGGCGAGGAAGAAGTACCAGTTCACCCACGCGACGGCTACGGCACCCGCCAGGACGACGAGCCATTCGAGGGGAGTCATACGCTCGCGCCCGCGACATGCGGCTCAAAGCCGAGCCCGTCGACAGCCTCCAGGATCTTGTCCGGGGATACCCGGGACGGGTCGTAGCTCATCTCCGCCGAGCCGACCGCCACGTTCCGGACATCCACGCCCTCCAGCTTGGACAGGGCCTTCTCCACGCGGGACACGCAGTGCCCGCAGCTCATTCCCTCGATCTGAAGCGTCAGGTTTTCCATGTTGCGACCCTCCTGCGGTTCGCGGGGGACCTTTCCCCCGTAATCCTGGAAAACAGTATACCCCCTACCCCTATTCCATGTAAAGGGGGGAGGGGTATG
>JANOCF010000461.1:0-1774 GCA_031412055.1 Holophagales bacterium
CGTTTCATCCATTCGCGGCCTGCATAACCGACCTTAGGGGTTCCGGTGCCGGTGTTCAACGGCGACCGCTGGGTCCTCCTGGGAGAGCGGATAGAATCGAGGCATGACCGACATCCGGCGCGCCGAGGACTCCGACTTCGAAGGCATCTGGACGATCTTCCACGAGGTCGTCCAGGGCGGCGACACCTACCTCTACGACCCGACCACCACCCGTGAGGAGGCGCGCGCCAGCTGGATGTCCAGGGACGTGTCCACCTACGTGGCAATCCTCGACGGGACGGTCGTCGGCACCTACATCCTGAGGCCGAACCAAGGCGGGCTCGGCTCCCATGTGGCCAACGCGGGCTACATGGTCAAGAAGGAAGCCGGCGGCAAGGGGATCGGCGCGGCCCTGTGCCGCCACTCGATGGAGGAAGCGCGCCAACAGGGCTTCCTCGCCATGCAGTTCAACATGGTCGTGAGCACCAACGAGCGGGCCGTCGCCCTGTGGCAACGAATGGGCTTCGCGATCGTGGGCACGCTGCCGAAAGCCTTCCGGCACAGCAAGCTGGGGTTGGTCGACGCCTACGTGATGCACCGGTTCCTGTAAGGCGCAGGAGGCCGGCATCCTCTGCTAGCATCCGGCCCCATGATCACCGCACTGCTCGCCGCCTCGCTCCTCCTCTCCGCCGCCGCGACCCCTGAGCCCTCCGCTCCGAGCACCCCAAGCACCCCGAGCACCCTGCGGGTCGACTACTACCACTCGGGCAACGCCACCCAGGAGCAGTTCAGCCTGGACCGGATCGTCCGCGAGCCCGGTGCCTGGCCGGGGAACCCGGGCAAGCCGGTCGACGACACGAATCTCGGCAAGTACCTGTTCGAGGTGATCGACCGCCAGACCAACCGCGTGCTGTACTCGCGCGGCTTCGCCTCGATCTACGGTGAATGGGAGACGACGGGGGAGGCGCGGGAGATGTGGCGGACGTTTCACGAATCGCTGCGCTTTCCGGCTCCCGCAGCGCCCGTCCAGGTGGTGCTCAAGAAGCGGGACGCCCGCAACGCCTTCCGCGAGATCTGGTCGCAGCTGGTCGATCCGGCCGATCCGTTCATCGATCCGTCCATGCCGCCGGCTCCCGGGGCGCTGGTCGAGATCGAGCGCAACGGGCCGCCCTCCGAGAAGGTCGACCTGCTGATCCTGGGCGACGGCTACACGGCGGGGGAGCGGAGCAAGTTCGAGAAGGATGCGCGGCGGCTGGTGGACATCCTGTTCGCCACCTCGCCCTTCAAGGAGCGGCGGCGCGACTTCAACGTCTGGGGCCTCTGTCCCCCCGCGGCCGAATCCGGGATCTCGCGCCCCTCGACCGGGATCTACCGCCGCTCTCCCGTCGGAGCCGCCTACGACACGTTCGGCTCCGAGCGGTACGTCCTGACCTTCGAAAACCGGGCGATGCGCGACGTGGCGGCCTTCGCTCCCTACGAGTTCATCGAGATCCTGACCAACAGCCGCACCTATGGCGGCGGCGGCATCTTCGGCCTCTACTCGACGGTCTCCGCGGACAGCCTGTGGGCTCCCTACATCTTTGTCCACGAGTTCGGCCACCACTTCGCGGCGCTGGCGGACGAGTACTACACCTCGGATGTGGCCTACGAGCCGGCGGACGAGCCGGTGGAGCCCTGGGAGCCGAACGTGACGGCGCTCGCCGATCCGGAGCGCCTCAAGTGGAAGGCTCTGGTCACGAAGGGCACGCCGATCCCCACGCCCTGGCCCAAGGAGGAGTTCGAGACGCATGCCGCC
>JANOCF010000462.1:0-15213 GCA_031412055.1 Holophagales bacterium
GAAGGCGCGGATCTTGTCGCCCTTGTCGGGCGGGTACGGGAGACGATGGCAGAGGTAGAGCACGCGCATCTTCGGCCGCGACTCGGCGGCAGGCTTGGCCTGGGCATGCTGCCTCAGGGCTACGGGAGCCATGGGAGCCGACGGATCACCAGGGTTTGCGGACATCACGGTCATCGGGCACCTCTTCCCAGGAGTACGATCCGAGCTGTCGAAAGCAGGATCGAGATGTCCAGGAACAGCGACATGTTCTTGATGTAGTAGAGGTCGTACTTGAGCTTCTCGATCGATTCCTCGAACGACGACGCGTACGGCGCCTTGATCTGGGCCCAGCCGGTCAGGCCGGGGCGCACCACGAGCCTCTGCTCGTAGAAGGGCGAAACATCCAGGAGCTGCTTCACGAACATCTCCCGCTCCGGGCGCGGTCCGACCAGGCTCATGTCGCCGATCAGGACGTTCCAGAGCTGCGGCAGCTCGTCCAGGCGCGTCGTGCGGATGAACCGGCCCACTCGGGTCACCCGCGTGTCGCCCTGCTTCGCCCACACCGGACCGTTCTTCTCCGCATCCGTGCGCATGGAGCGGAACTTGTAAACCTTGAACGGCTTGCGGGCGCGGCCCACGCGCTCCTGGTGGAACAGGATCGGTCCGGGCGAGTCGAGACGCACGGCGAGCGCCACCAGCACCATGAGCGGCACGGCCAGCACGAGGCCGATCGAGGCGGCGATGATGTCCAGGAGGCGCTTCGAGAAGAGCACTCCGCGGGAGACCACGAAGCCGTCCGAGAAGATCAGCCACGACTTGCGCAGCCCTTCCACCATGATCTTGCCGGTGAGCTGCTCGTAGTAGCTCGACCCTTCCTGCACCCGGATGCCCGAGGTCTTGCACTCCAGCAGCGAGTCCATGCTGACCCGGCCGCGATAGTCCATGGCGGCGACGACCACGCGGGTCGCCCCGTGCAGCCGCGCCAGCTCGCAGGCCTGCCTGGTCGTGCCGATCACCCGCGGGTTGAGCAGGCTCACGCCCTGGAGCTTGGGGTCGTCGTCCAGGAAGCCGACGACGCGGAAGCCCAGGTGTTTGCGGCTCAGCGTCTCGCGGGCGATGTCGATCGCCTTCTCGTCCGTGCCCACGATGAGCACCCGCTCGGCGAACTTGTCCGAGTTGAGCATCCAGCGCAGGATCACCCGCCAGGAGGTCACGGCGGCGATGGCGAAGACGAACGAGATCCCGAAAATGCCGCGGCCGGGGACAACCGAGGGGATCAGGAAGTAGACGAACGCGAGCGACAGCGCGCCGAGGAAGAAGGCGCGCAGCAGCGCCACCGTGAGCTGGCGTACTGTCAGCCGCTCGCCGAAGTCGTACAGGCCGTTGATGTAGAGGCTCAGCAGGCCGACGATCATGAAGATCAGAGCCTCCGCCAGCACGACCGGGCGCGGCGGCGGCGCCCCAGGGCCGATACCCAGGCGGAGGAACGTGGCGAACGGGATGGCCAAAAACAGGAGGGTACCTTCCACCGCCAGGGAGATGGCGGCAGATACCGACCAGTAGCGGCTGAAGAGACGGATCATGACGTTCTACAAGTAATTCCCGGTAGTGCTTCTAGTAGTACTGCCGGTATCCGCGCCGCGGCCGCACGCCGTTGAGCACGATCCCGATCGTCTTTTCCGGGCCGAGGATGGACAGCGTCTTCTCGATGCCTCGCCGCGGGGTCCGCCCCGCGCGGACCACGACCACCACGCCGTCCGACCGCGCGGCCAGCGACCGGGCGCTGGCCAGAAACTCCATCGGCGGCGAGTCGATGACCACGATCTCGTAGGCCGAGCGCGCCTCGGAAAGGATTTCGGACATCCGGCGGCCCGAGATCAGGTCGCCCGCCACCTCCGCCGTGCCGGCGAGGAGGATGTGGAGACCCGTCCCGGCCACCGGCAGCACCGCGTCGGCCAGGGTGACCTCCTTCTCCAGCACCTGGCGCAGCCCCGGCACCCCTTCCGGCTCGCTCTGCAGGTAGGTCCGGAGCTGCGGGCGCCAGAGGTCCGCCTCGAGCAGCAGCACCCGCCGGTCCTCGCCCCGGGTGAGCGTCAGCGCCAGGTTGAGACTGGTGAGAGTCTTGCCGTCGGCCTGCTCCGGGCTGGTCACGGTCAGGGCATAGCCCCAGGTGCCGATCGGGTTGAGCCGCTCCTCCACCTGCACCGCGAGAGTGCGGTACTGCTCCGCCGCGTACGAGGGCGGATCGAGGTGCAGGAACAGGGGTGCGTCCTCCCGGAGACGGACGGCGTTCTTCATCACGATCCCCTCGCGGATCGGTGTCGGCGGACGGTCGCTGCGCAGCGGCAGATCCATGTCAACTCCTTCTGAAACGTCCATAGGCCGCGACACGGTAGCCCTCTCTGGCTCCGGCGGTCAGTTGCGGGATGTTGGCGAGCACAGGCACTCCAGGGAACGCCTTCTGGAGGGCGTCGGGCTCGATGAACGTCGAGTCGGTCTGATCGCGCATCAGGGCAGCGATCACACCGAGCAGCCCGCCGCCGGCCAGGCCGATCGCCAGCAGCAGGAGCTGGTTCGGCGAGTACGGCTCCGACGGCGGAATCGCCTTCTCCAGGATCGTGAACTGCTCGCTCTGGCGGCTCTTCTCCAGGTTCTCGGCCAGGCGGGCGTCGATGCGCTTGGTGAGCAGGCTCTCGTAGGACTTCTGGATGTTCTCGTAGTCGCGGGTCAGCGACAGCAGCTCCTGCTCGACGCGCGGCACGTTCTCCAGACGGACCTGGACGCCCCCGATGTCGGCAAGGATCCGCGCGCGCTCCGACTGCAGGTTGCGGATCTCCATGTCGACGCCTTCGAGCTGGGCGCGCAGCGCCGGGTCGATGCGGACCGGGATGGGGGCCGCGGGCGTTGGCGGAGACAGCGGGGCCTCGCTCACCTCGATCTGGCTCTCCGTCCTCTTGACCTGCTCGATCTCCGACATGAGCCGGACCACATCGGGATGGCGGTCGGTGTAGCGGGAGCGCAGCTCGGCGAGCTGAGACTGGAGCTGCTCGAGCCGCGTCGGCGCCCGGGGCCCCGAGGACATCGGCGGCAGCGCCATCTGCGGCGCCGGCTGGCTCATCTGGCTGAGCTCGGCGATCTGCCGCTGCAGGATGATCTTGCGCGTCTCCGCCTTGTCCAGCGCCTCCATGTTGATCTCCAGCTTGTCCTGGAGCTGACCGACGGCCGAGAGGTTCGTGTCGCGCTGCTCCGGGAGCTGGCCCATGTACATCTGCTTGAAGGCGGCGATCCGGGCCTCCTGCGTCTCCAGGCGCTGCTTGGTCTCCTGCAGCTCGGCCTCGAGGAAGCTGGACGTGCCCTGGGCCTGGTTCTCCCTCAGCTTCAGGTTCTCCTGGATGAACAGCTCGGCCACGCGGTTGGCCGTGTTGGCGGCCTTGACCGGGTCCGGATCCTTGAAATGGATCGTGAAGACGCTGTCCCCCTTCTTCGCCACGGTGAGGTTCTCGCGCGCCACGCCGACCACATTCTGTATGGGCACCTGCTGGCGAAGCTCAGGGTAGAGATCCATCTCGAGAACGATCCTCTCCAGGTTGGAGCGGTTCGTGATCTGCTGCTCGATGGTGCTCAGCCGCTCTTCCATGCCCGTGGTCACAGTGGCCTTCACGTAGTCCGAGGGGACCTTCTGCTTCTCCACCATCACCAGGGTGCTGGCGCGATAGATCGGCGTCAGCATTTGAATCGCTCCCCAGGCCGCTGCGAGCCCGAGGACGATCGGCACGATCAGCCACACCGGCCGTCGCCAGACCGACTTGACCAGATCACTGAGCGTCAGGTTCGTCGTCATCTTCCGTCTCTCCTGCATGGGCCGGATCCTGCGGCTCTTCGCCGGAGCGGTAGAGCTGGATCGCGATGCCCAGGAAATAGCGCGAGTAGGACAAGTCTTCAAAGGGTTCGACCCGGGACTCCTGCCAGACCCTGGAGTAGCCGCCGTTCAGCCGCGCGACCTTGCTGAAGCCCCAGCTGAACCGCGCGGTACCGGCCACGAACTCGGCAAGGCGGCCGCGGTCGCCGTCCAGGTCGTCCGGGTCTTCAGGAAGGATCGAATCGGGATCGTCGTCAAGGTTCTGGTGGCGCGAGACATTGCCGTCCAGCCCCAGGACCAGGTTGCGCCCGATGTTGCCGGAGATTCCGGCGAACGCCGCGTCCACCTCCGTGGCCCGCCCCAGGCCACTGCCGGCCGACACGTCGTGGCGGTAGCCCAGGTTCCAGCCGACGGCCCGCATCTGCCGCGAGAGCTCGAGACCGCCGCGCCAGCCGGTGTGTTTGTCCTCGACCTCCAGCAGCGTGGGCAGCTCTCCGGGCAACCCTTCGACCTGGGTCTCCCGGGCCGAGTCCACCGAGAAGACGCCCCCCTCCACCCGGAAGCGGCCGTCGCGGAAAAACGGCTGAGCCCAGGCGACGCCCAGGGTCTGCACGTCCGCCTCGCGCGCCCGGCGCGCCCGGCGGTTGAAGAGAGGTGGCCCGGTGGCGTCGTCCGGGAACCGCCGCTCGCCGAAGTCGTAATAACCGGCGGTGGCGATGATGTCGAAGTTGCGCCCTTCCAGGAACTCCCAGTTCGCGCCGATGCGAGCGGCCAGGGTCTCGGTGTCGGACAGGTCCTCGGTCTCGAACGTCCGCAGTGTGTGCGAGGCTCCCAGAAGCAGCGAGGCCCGGCGGGTGAGGCCCTGGTTCATGGCCACGTCCAGGCTGTTGGTGAGCTGGTCGCCGCGTCTCGTCAGCACAACCGGCTCAGCCTCGGAGAACGGCCCGTAGACGTCCAGGGTGGAACTCGACTGCAGCCGTTCCCGCAGGCGCATTTCCAGCCGGCGGGTCAGCTTCGCCACCAGCCCCAGGTCGAGCCGGTGGGTGGTCCCGTTGACGTCGGTGTTGTCGATGAGCCACTCGTAGGAGGGGCTGTAGTTCAGGGCCAGCTCCATCCGCGGCAGAAGGTAGGAGAGACGCAGGTGAAACCCGGCCCGGGCCAGCTCCTGGCCCTCGTCCTCCACGCCCTCGGGCTGGAACTGCTGATCGTAGTTGCCGTCGCTGCGCACGCCGGCCTCGGCCTCGAGCACGGTGCGGAGCTCGCCCGCGTTCGCCGGGGACGTGAGCGGGGACACAATCAGGGCGGCTAGCACGCCCACGAACGCAACGAGCGGCCATCTCTTGGCGCTCCGCGTGGTTCGCGCACAGCTCGCGCAACCGCTTCCCACTGGCAACAGACCACCCATCTTCTCTCCTCTCCTCTTCTTTCCTGGGACCGAAAACGATGAACGCTCACGGCCCGCAAAGCCCCGGCCGTTGTAATCCGATCGATTGATTGAAACCCGTCGATAGCGACTCCAATCCCAACGGACACCTATGCTTCCTACTGCATCTGTTACATCGAGCTGTCCGCCACAGGTCAGATTGCAAGAGGAATGCCACTTGGGCAGGGTCCCGTCACCGCCTTGGGCCTGCCCTGGAACCAAGCCGGATAGGAAGAAGCCAGAGGCTCCGGGTTGTATCTTTTTCTCCAGACTGCCTTTGGAGTGCACCCCGGTCAAGGAAAAACCAAGCCGTAAATGGAGGTTCGGTTGCAGCGAGGTGATTTATTGGTGACAGACCAGGAGGTGGAAACGCGGCGGAAGGCCGCCGCGTCAGGGAGGATTTCAGGGGAAGATCAGGGTGTCGCCGGGCTGGAGGATGATGTTGTCCTCGGGACGCCGGCCGGAGATGATCGTATTGATTTCGATCTCGTAGCGCTTGTCAGCCTTGCCGTCCGTGCTGTCGCGCAGCACGACGACCCGGCCCTTGGCATACGGAGTCAAGCCGCCGGCCATGGCCATCACCTGCATCAGCTTGGCGCGGGGCTGCAGGTCGTAGGCGCCGGGCGTGGCAACCTCGCCGGTCACGTAGACCTTGCGCGAGTTGATCTCCTTGATCACGACAGAGACACTGGGCGCGGTAACGAACTCGCGGAACTTGAGAGACAGCTCGTCCTTGAGCGCCAGGGGGGTCATGCCCGAAGCCTGGATGTCGCCCAGGAGAGGGAGCGAAATGCGGCCGTCAGGGCGCACCGGCACCGTCACGCTCAGCTCCGGGTTCTTCCATACCGAGATCTCCACCACATCGCCAACCCCGATCGCGTAGGCGTTGGGCGCATCGTCCTCACTGCGGAGCACGACCTGCGCAGAGGAAGCGCTCACGCTCATCGCAAGGACCGCAATCAGCGCAGGAACACGCACTCTTTTGAATATGCCTAAGGCATCCATATCTTTCTCTCCATCGCGCCATCGCGGGCATACACAGCTATCCGCGGGTCCTCTCCACAATAACCCAAGCCGGGTTGTGCAAGAAGCATTCCCAGGCTTCACCCCCAAAGAAAGACAACTGGCCTGCTCGTTGCATTCGGCTCGGGCAACCGTCAACACCCGCGTTTGCGGGGAGGCCGACCGACATGAAAAAACGCCTGCTCGATTGGATCGTCTGCCCTCATTGTGGAGAGCGGCCGCAGCTCCAGGTGTTTCGCGAGGAGAGGGTCGAGCTCCCGTCTCCCGTGAGCGCGCCCGCGTGTACGTTCTACTGTGGCCGTCACGACATGGCCAGCCCGCGGGGCATCGTTCCGCCGCCGGACTGCAACGCCTGCTACCAGGAGGAGATCCTGGAAGGGATGCTCGCCTGCGTGTGCGGCCTTGCCTATCCCGTCATCGACGGGATTCCGCGGCTGATCCGTACCGCGCACGAGGAGTACGCGGACTTCTTCGCCCGCCACGGGATCGCCGCCGACGGGTCCTCTGCGAACACCACGCCGTCCGCCGCCCCGGTGGCCGACCGCCGCAGCGCCCACAGCTTCCGCCTCCAGTGGACGATCTACCGGGAGGGGGACAACACCTGGTTCAAGGACGACAACGGCCTGCGCAAGCGCGAGTTCCTCTACAACCTGGACACCAACCCCGAGGAGATGGCCGGCTCGACCATCCTC
Organism: Holophagales bacterium; assembly: GCA_031412055.1. Classification (GTDB taxonomy): domain Bacteria; phylum Acidobacteriota; class Thermoanaerobaculia; order Multivoradales; family UBA5704; genus DATMER01. The sequence goes on from JANOCF010000462.1 coordinate 6,977, forward strand.
GACGGCGGCTGCGGCAACGGGGAGCTCACCCGCTCCTACGCGGAGTACGGGCCCGAGGTGGTGGCCATGGACTTCAGCCGCAGCGTCGAAGGCGCCAGGAAGCGTCTGTTCGACAAGGGATTCCCGGTCTCCCACAAGGTCCACTACATCCAGGGCAACGTGCTGGAGCTGCCGCTCCTGCCGCGCAGCTTCGACATGGTGCACTCCTCGGGCGTGCTGCACCACACGCCGAGCACGTACCGGGCGTTCCGCTCGGTGAGCAAAGCGGTGAAGCCGGGAGGAAAGGTTTACATCCAGCTCTACCGCCGACGGCCCGAGTGGATCAACGCGATCAATGTAACGCTCCGGGCGGTGACGACGCGCATGCCCATGAACCTGCTCTACGGCCTCTGCTACGCGACCACCCCTGTGCACGCGGCGCTCTCGCGGCTGATGCACTGGGCGCGCCGGGAGCCCTCGCCGCCGCAGGCCACGGCCCGCGAGCGCGCCGTGCAGATGTTCGACAACTACAGCCCGAAGTACCAGTACCGGCACACCGTCCCGGAGATCGTGGAGCTCTTCCGCAGCGAGGGCTTCGAAAACATGAGAGACGTGACGCTGGACAACGAAGCCCGGCACATGCTGGCCGTGCTGGGAAGGAAGTCGGTCACGCCTTCTGAGACTGCGCAGCAGGCGGCCCGGCCGGCGACGGTGCCGCAGCAGCAAACCGCCAACGCTTGATTCCATCAAGCCCCGAAGGGGCGCAGGCGTAAAGCCTGCGCGCCTTCGGCGCTCAAGGGGAACGGGGATCGATCAATCCACGAACTTGCGGTGCCACTCCTCCAGCACGAGGAGCTGCCAGAGCACGCGGTGGTGGTCCGCTTTCTTTGCCATGTGGTCGGAGACCAGGCCGCGCACGACCTCCGGCTGGAAGTAGCCGCGGCCGAGAAACCGGTCGCTGCCCAGAACCTCCCCGACATACGGGCGCATCTCGCCCTGAAACATGCGCGCCAGCGGCGTGGGAAATCCCATCTTGCCGCGGTGCAGGATCTCGTGCGGCAGATACCTCTCCATCGCCTTCTTGAGGATGTACTTCGTGGTCCAGCCCTTGATCCGGAAGCGCGCCGGGATGCGGCCGCCGAGCTCGACCACGCGGTGATCGAGGAACGGTACGCGCAGCTCCAGCGAGCTAGCCATGGTCATCCTGTCGGCCTTGATCAGCAGGTCGTCCGGCAGCCAGCTCTTCACGTCCAGATACATCATCTGGTGCAGCGGGTCGAGGCCGGCCGCCTTGTCGTAGTACGGCTGTACCAGGCTCGGCATGCCATGGCCGTTGAAAATCTTTCTGATCTCCGGCCGGTAGAGCGCATCCTTCATCGGCGTCTCGTAAAAGGAGACGCCGAGATACCGCTCGCGCAGCGGCTTATCCGAGAGCGTGGTGTACTTGCGCCACTTGCCGCCCAGCAGGTTCAGCGTGGGATTGATCACATTTTGGCGCAAGCCCGCCGGGAGCATCCGGTAGCGCTCCAGCGTCTGCATGTACTTGTAGATCGGATAGCCGCCGAACACCTCGTCCGAGCCCTCGCCGGAGAGGACAACGGTGACGTCCTCCTTCGCCAGCTTCGACACGAAGTAGAGCGAGATCGCCGCCGACTCGGTCACCGGCTCGTCCATGTGCCAGACGAGCGACGGGATGAAGTCCTGGAAATCCTTGGGCGTGACGAAAATCTCGCGGTGGCGGGTATTGAACTTCTGCGCGATCATCCGCGCGTAGCGGGTCTCGTCGTAGGCCGGCCCGAAGTCGTACGCCACCGTGAACGTGCGGATGTCGCGGATGCCCATCTCGTGCATCAACGCCACCACCGCGCTCGAGTCGATGCCGCCGGAGAGGAACACGCCCAGCGGCACGTCGCTGCGGAGCTGGATGCGCACGGAGTCGCGCAGCAGCTCCAGCGCCTGCTCCACGCACTCTTCCTCGCTCAGGTCCTCGGGCTCGGGCTTCAGGTCCCAGTACTGGCGCAGCCGGAGACCGTCGCGGTCCACCGTGGCGCACCAGCCGGGCTGGAGCTTCTCGATGCCCTGGAACAGCGTGCGCTCCGTGGGCACGTAGCCGACGCTCATGTAGGCGTCCAGCATGTCGAGATCGACCCCGGGCTTGCGGCCCGAGACGGCGAGCAGCGCCTTGACCTCCGAGGCGAAGCTCAGGCCGTCGTCGTCCAGCGTGTAGTAAAGGGGCTTGATGCCCAGGCGGTCGCGGGCGATGAACAGGGCCTGCCGGCGGCTGTCCCAGATGGCGAAGGCGAACATGCCGTTCAGCCGCTCCAGGAAGCCCTCCCCCATCACCTCCCAGAGGCGGAGGACGACCTCGGTGTCGGTGGTGGTGCGGAAGGAGTGGCCCTTGGCCTCCAGCTCGGCGCGGAGCTCGACGAAGTTGTAGACCTCGCCGTTGAAGATGATGGCGGTGCTGCCGTCCTCGCTGAACATGGGCTGACGCCCGCGCGAGGAGGTGTCCAGGATCGTCAGGCGCTTGTGCGCGAGCCCCAGCGGGCCGTCCTCGAAGTAGCCCTCGTCGTCCGGACCCCGGTGGGCCAGGCAGGCGCCCATGGTCCGAAGCTCCCCCGGCTCGACCGGCCGCTCCGAGCGGAAGCGGTAGATCCCCGCGATCCCACACATGCCGTCATCTCCTCGTGAACAGATCTCTATGACTGGACGTCACCTTCGTGCGGAGATCTAGCAAGATCGTCGCCAGAATATTTAAGTAGAATAAAAAATCTGCAAGGGAGAGGCGGCAAGGGCTCGGGGTTTTACCGCACCACTTCGCGCAGACCCCGCTGCGCCACCGCGGCCGCCGAGGCCGGAGCCAGCGAGTCGATCAGCCCGAGGAGCTGGCCCCGGACCGTCTCTCGCGAGTAGTCGGCAGCCAGGCGGCGGCGGCCGCTCTCGGCGAGCCGCTGCCGGGCCACGGGATCGCTTAGCAGCTCCTCGATCGCGTGCACCCACTCGATGGGGTGAGTGCCCACGAGGCGGAAGTCCTCGCCCTGCCGGCCCGAGGTGCCGGCTACGGCCCAGGGGGTCGCCACCACGGGCACGCCCACGGCCCAGGCCTCCAGGACCTTGATCGGCACACCCGAGCCGCAGCGCATGGGCGCGAGCGAAAGCGTCGCCTGGGCGATGACCGACCGCATGTCCTTGGGCGACTCGATCAGCCTCACCCCGGCCCGGGCCACCGCCTGCCGGACCGCCGAGGCCGGACGCTCGCCCGCCACCACCACCCGGATGTCGGGGCGCACCCGGCGCACCGAGGGCCAGACCTCGTTCAGCCACCAGGTGATCGCGTCGACGTTGACGAAGTAGCCGAGATTGCCGGTGATGGCGAGCACCGGCCCCTTGTCGCCTTCGCGCCAGAGCTTCTCGCGCTCCTCCGGGGCCTCCACGAGCCGCTCGCGCACCGAGAGATGCACTACCGAGACCTTGGCCGCGAGATCCGGGGGGAGCCGGTTGACCAGCGCCTGCCGGTCGCGCTCGCAGACCACGATCATGCCGGCCGCCCGCTCGGCGAGCTTGCGCTCCCCGATCGCCAGGAGCCGCGCCTCCACCTTGAGCAGCGGACGCATCCAGACCCGGTCCACCTCGGCGCGCAGCGAGAAGTTGAGCGAGAGGCTGTCGATCAGGTCCACGAGCAGCGGCGTGCGGCCGAAATCCTCCAGGTGGACGGCCAGACGGACGAGCTGCAGGATGCCCAGGTCCATCTGCGGCGCCAGCTCGCGGAGCTTGCGCCCGAGGTCGGGCTGATAGAACAGACCGCTCTGCAGGGGCAGATTCTTGAGCACCACCCGGCCCATGCCGTAGAGCGAGGTGGCGCCGCGGGTTGGGCGGTAGAGCTCGACCTTGTACGGAGCGTTCGCCGGGGGCGGCGGCTGCCCCGGGCCGGGCTCGGGCGTGAGCAGCGTCACCTCATGCCCGGACGACAGGTGCCCGGAGGACAGGAAATCGAGCATCTGCACCGCGCGGATCTGATCGCCGCGGCGCGGCGGCCAGGGGTAGCGCGAGGTGGCGAGCAGGATCTTCAAGAGAGTCGGATCACACCAGCTTGAGGATGTGGCCCATCTTGTCGCGCTTGGTCAGGAGATAGGCCCGGCTGGTCTCGGTCGGCGCCACCTCCAGGGGGATGCGCTCGACGATCTCCAGCCCGTAGCCGTTCAAGGCGATGTACTTGTTGGGATTGTTCGTCATCAGGCGCATCTTGCGCACTCCGAGGTCGCGCAGGATCTGGGCGCCGACCCCGTACTCGCGATGGTCGGGACGGAAGCCGAGCCGCTCGTTGGCCTCCACCGTGTCGTGCCCCTGGTCCTGCAGCTCGTAGGCGCGGAGCTTGTTGATGAGCCCGATGCCGCGCCCCTCCTGAAGGAGATAGAGCAGCACGCCCTTGCCCTCCACCGCAATCATCTCCAGGGCACGATCGAGCTGCACGCCGCAGTCGCAGCGCGCCGAGCCGAACACGTCGCCGGTGAGGCACTGGCTGTGGACCCGCACCAGCGTGGTCCCCTCGGGATCGACCTCGCCCATGACCAGCGCCACGTTCTCGTCGCCGGTCACGTCCGAGCGGTAGGCGTGGATCTGGAACTCGCCGTACCGCGTGGGCAGCCTGGGCGACGCCATCTTGCGCACCAGCGTCTCGTGCTGGAGCCGGTAGCGGATCAGGTCGGCGACCGTGATCATGAGCAGGCCGTGCTCGACGGCGAACTTCGCCAGGTCGGGGACGCGGGCCATGGTCCCGTCGTCGTTCATGATCTCGCAGATGACGCCCGCGGGCCGAAGGCCGGCGAGGGCCGCGAGATCGACCGAGGCTTCCGTCTGCCCGGCGCGCTTGAGCACGCCGCCCTTGCGGGCGCGGAGCGGAAAGACGTGCCCGGGCCGCAGCAGGTCCTCGGGCCGGGTGGCCGGATCGATGGCCGTGACGATCGTGGCGGCGCGGTCGGCGGCCGAAATGCCGGTCGTGACCTTGCCGCGGGCCGCGATCGAAACCGTGAAGGCGGTGCCGAAGGTGGAAGTGTTGTCCTCGACCATGAGGGGCAGGTCGAGCTGACGGCAGCGCTCCTCGGTCATGGCGAGGCAGATCAGGCCGCGGCCGTGCTTGGCCATGAAGTTGATGGCGGCCGGCGTGACCTTCTCCGCCGCGATTGCCAGGTCGCCCTCGTTCTCCCGGTCCTCATCGTCGACGATGATGACCAGCCGGCCCTGGCGGAACTGCTCGATCGCCTCCTCGACGGGGGCGAAGGGATTCGTGATTTGCATGGTAGATAAGGCCTTCTCGCGGAACCGGACGGGCGGCTCGGGCGGACAGATATCCTGAAACGCTCGCGTTCCTAGGGAAGCATAGCGATACCCGCCCCGGACCGTCAACGGTCCTCGGAGACCCCGCGGGCATGCTCCTTGCTCTATATCGTTAGGTACATGCGAAGGACCACTGACGGCCAGAGCGTGCCGAACCGGCTCGATGACCACCTTGAGGCCGAGGCCCGGCTGCGGGAGCAGACCGAGGAGCTCGAGACCATCAACCGGATCGGACAGCTCCTTTCGGCGGAGCTGAACCAGGAGAAGCTCGTGCAGGCCGTCACCGACGCGGCCACGGAGCTCACCGGCGCGCAGTTCGGCTCGTTCTTCTACAACGTCCTCAACGAAGAGGGCGCCTCGTACATGCTCTACACCCTCTCGGGCGTCCCGAAGGAGGCGTTTTCGAGCTTCCCGATGCCCCGCGCGACGCGGCTCTTCGGCCCCACGTTCCGCGGCGAGGGGACCATCCGCATCGACAACGTCAAGGACGATCCGCGCTACGGCAAGAGCGCGCCCTACCACGGCATGCCGTCCGGTCATCTGCCGGTGAACAGCTACCTGGCCGTCCCGGTCATCTCCCGCTCGGGAGAGGTGATCGGCGGGCTCTTCTTCGGCCACTCGGAGAGCGCCGTCTTCACCGCGCGCCACGAGCGGATCGTCGAGGGTCTGGCATCGCAGACGGCGATCGCCATGGACAACGCCCGGCTCTACCAGGCTGCCCAGCAGGCGGTCCGGGACCGGGAGGCGCTCCTGGCCCGCGAGCAGCAGGCGCGGCAGGACGCCGAGATCGCCAGCCGCGCCAAGGACGAGTTCCTGAGCCTGCTCTCGCACGAGCTGCGCACCCCGCTCAACGCGATCCTGGGCTGGACGCGGCTGCTGACGACCGGCAAGCTCGACGGCGACACCTTTTCCCGCGCGATCGAGATCATCGACCGCAATGCCACCCTGCAGGCGCGGCTGATCGACGACATGCTCGACCTGTCCCGGATCGCTTCCGGCAAGCTCCGCCTGGACGCCCATCCGGTCGACCTGACGACCGTCATCAACGCGGCCGTCGACACAATGCGTCCGGCCGCGGATGCCAAGCACATCCGCCTCAACATGGTGCTGGACTTCGGGGCCGGCCTCGTCCTCGGCGATCCCGTGCGCCTGCAGCAGGTGGCCTGGAACCTGCTCTCGAACGCGATCAAGTTCACCCCCAAGAACGGCCGCGTGCAGATCCAGCTCGAGCGGATCGAGTCTTCTGTCGAGATCACGGTGGTCGACAACGGTCCCGGCATCGAGGAGGACTTTCTCCCCTACGTCTTCGACCGCTTCCGCCAGGCCGACAGCACGACCACCAAGAAGCATGGCGGCCTGGGGCTGGGTCTCGCGATCGTGCGCCACCTGGTGGAGATGCACGGAGGTACCGTCCATGCCGAGAACCGGGAGGACGGAGGCGGTGCCATCTTTTCGGTGAAGCTGCCCGTTCTGGTCGTCCGCTCGGCCCCCCGGCCGGCGGTGCCGGAGTCCCCGAGCGCCCACCCCGGGGTGAGCCAGGCCGTGCCGTTCGACTGCCCGCCGGTGCTCACCGGAATCCGGGTATTGGCCGTGGATGACGAGCCGGACGCCCGCAACCTGCTCGCGACCGTGCTCGAGCAGTGCGGGGCCGAGGTGAGGACCTGCGCCTCCGCGGCCGAGGCGCTCGCCGTCCTGGACGAGTACAGGCCGGACATCCTGGTCTCCGACATCGGAATGCCGGACGAGGATGGGTATGCCTTGATCCGGAAGGTGAGAGAGAGGGAGCCCCAGGGAGGGCCGCGCATGCCGGCCGTGGCCTTGACGGCCTACGCCCGGGTCGAGGACCGCCTCAAGGCGCTTTCCGCGGGCTACAACATGCACGTGCCCAAGCCCGTCGAGCCCACCGAGATCGCGGTGGTCATCGCCAGCCTCGTGCCGAAGGGCGGCAGACCAGGAAACTGAGGAGCCGAAGGCCTGCCTTGCCCAGGGGCAGACCTCCGGCGCTCGTGGCACACAAAGAGGGGGCGCTTTCGCGCCCCCGAGAGACTTCACGATAGACTGGTGCCTACTTCTGGATCGTGGCTTCGGTTCCGGAGTCGGCCGTCTGCAACGGGTTAGGGTCCGTTTCAGGCGGCTTTTTCACTTCTTCCTTCTTGGCCCGAGCGCCCCGGACCGGGCGCCGCGGGTTCAGCCCGAACTCCGCCAGCTTCTCGGCCGAGTTCCCGTAGCGCGCACGGACCGAGTTCTTGAGACGCAGGATCAGGTCCCGGGCCAGCGACGTGTGCTGCTCCAGGTCCCGGCTCGCCTGCTGGAACTGGCCCTTGTGGTGCTTCTGCCGGACGTCCGCCTCGTCGATCTTCGCGACGGTGGCCGCGAGCAGGTCGCGGTCCTCCTTCACGTGCTCGAAGACGGCGTCATGCACGTCCATGACATTGAGGGTGACCCGGCACTCGTCGAGGAGGCCGGCGCGACTGCTGGTCGCCATGTTCATTCTTCCTTTCTGGTCCTTGCTCTACCCGAGCGTACAGGCCAGGTCGTAGACAGCGTTGGTGAGTCCGGAGGCTCGGTGGCGGTTGGGCCGGCCCGCGAGCGTGATGCTCACATTCCGGCCCGACTGAGTCACCGACACAGGCTGTCGGCGGTGTGCCGCCACCTTGACGACAAAGGCGACGAACGCCTCGGCCTCGAGATAGCTGGCAAACTTGCGGACGCGGTGGATGCCAGGCATCCCCTCGCGCTTCGCCCAGCCGAACTGCCGCGCGATCTCCTGCTGCACCCGCTCCGCCTTCAGCTCCAGCTTGTCGGGCGCGCCGGGAATGAGCCCCTGCGTGGTTTCGAACGTCAACATCGGGTTCTGATTCATGCTGCTTCCTCTTCTGAAAAGTCCGGGGCCAGTATTGGCCTCGTACAAAAGGACTAAAGCT
>JANOCF010000463.1:0-2455 GCA_031412055.1 Holophagales bacterium
CCGGCGAGACGGTCGAGGTGGTCTCGCCGCGGCCGACCCTCACCCCCTTCGGGCCGCAGCCGCGCATCCGGAGCCTGCGCCTCACCGGCACCTACGAGACCGGCAAGACCCAGGAGGAGCGGGAGCGGGTGGCGCTGCCGAGGTCGGTGGCCGAGACGCGGCGCGGCGGCACCGACCCGCGGATCGAGGTCGCGGCCGCGGACGGCGACGAGGCCCTCGAAGTGGCCTCGCACCTGTCCGCGGCGCTGCCCAGGGGGAGCGTGGTGCGCACCTGGCGGGACCTCAACCGGCCGCTGCTGTTTGCCCTCAAGCTGGAGAAGGCGCTGATGTTCGTCTCGGTCTCCCTGATCGTGCTGGTGGCGGCGCTCGCCCTGGTGGCGGACCTGGCGCTGATCATCTCCAACAAGCGGGCGGAGATCGGCATCCTCGGGACGATCGGCGCCACCCCGGCGATGCTGCGCCGGGCCTTCGTGCTCCTGGGAGGGCTGGTGGCCGGCTCCGGCGTGCTCCTGGGCACGATCCTGGGCGTGGGCGGAGCCTGGGTGATGGACACCTACAAGCTGTTGCCGGTGCCCGGACGGGTCTACTTCCTGGACCACGTGCCCTTCCTGGTCAAGGCGACCGACCTGGTGCTGATCCTCCTGGTCACCTTCCTGCTGGCCCTGGCGTCGTCCTGGTACGCGGCCCAGAAGGCGGCCTCGCTCACCCCGCTGGAGGCGATGCAGAAATGAAGCTTTCAAGCCCCGTAAGGGGCGCAGGCATAAAGCCTGGGGTTTCAACCCCAGGAAAGCTTACGGGGGCTTTGCCTTCCCGCGCACCGGCGGAGGGTGTCCGTCCATGAGCGTCGCAGTCCGCACCGTCGACCTCCACAAGACCTACCAGGACGGCGTCCGTCGGGTGACGGTGCTGAAGGGGATCAACATGACCGTCGAGCCGGGGGAGCTCGTGGCCGTGGTGGGTCCGTCCGGCTCGGGGAAATCGACGCTGCTCCACCTGCTGGGAGCGCTCGACCGGCCCGACTCAGGGAAGGTGGAGATCGGCGGCAAGCCGCTCGCCGGCATGTCCGGGGCGCGGCTGGCCGGGTTCCGCAACCGCACGATCGGTTTCGTGTTCCAGTTCCACCAGCTCCTGCCCGATTTCACGGCCCTGGAGAACGTCATGCTGCCGGGGAGGATCGCCGGCATGGAGCCGCGCCAGGTGTTCGACAACGCCCGCAAGCTCCTCCTGGAAGTAGGGCTGGGGGAGCGCCTGGACCACTTCCCGAACCAGCTCTCGGGCGGCGAGCGCCAGCGCGTGGCCCTCTGCCGCGCCCTGGTCCTGGAGCCGCCGCTGCTCCTGGCCGACGAGCCGACCGGCAACCTCGACCCGGCGAGCGGAGACCAGGTGTTTCAGCTCCTGCTGGAGCTCCAGTCCCGGCACAGGACCACCGGCATCCTGGTCACCCACAACCCCGAGATCGCGGCCCGCTGCACCCGGATTCTGAGACTGGAAAGCGGCGTTCTGCTGCCCGGGAATTTTGCCCCCCCGTCGCCTGCTTCAACCTCGTAAGGGAATCCCCCGGCCGCGAGGTCCCGCCATGGGTGCCGTCCCGGCCGGAGGTAGGGGCCTATGGTAGAATCCGGGGGCTTGGAAAAACAGCGCGCCAAGGCATTACGAACCCTGCTGCCCGCGGGATTCGACGCGGCGCATCTCCCGGGATCGAGAGGCCGATTTCATGTTTGAGAAGTACAACGAGAAAGCCCGCAGGGCCCTTTTCTTCGCCCGCTACGAAGCCAGCAAGCTGGGTAGCAGGGTCATCGAGTCCGAACACATCCTGCTTGGTATCTTGCGCGAGGGTGAGGAGACGGTGACGGAGATCTTCCGGCGCTTCCAGGTGAAGCCCGAGGACATCCGGCGGGAGATCGAGGGCGAGCGGGTTTTCGTGGAGCGCATCTCCTCCACGGCGGAATTGCCGCTCTCGGAAGAGTCCAAGAAGATCCTCGCCTACGCCTCGCACGAGGCCGAGAGCATGCTCCACGCCACGGTCGGCTCCGAGCACCTGCTCATCGGCATCCTGCGGGTCGAGGGCTGCACGGCGATGCGCATCCTGGCGCAGCACGGCTTCGACGTCTACACGGTGCGCGAAGAGGTCCTCTCCATCGCCAAGGAGCGCGAGGCCTCGCAGCAGAAGAAAGAGCTTCCGTTCCTTTCCGAATACGGCCGCGACCTGACCTCCCTGGCCGCCGAAGGGTCGTTCGACCCGCTGATCGGCCGCGACGACGAGGTCGACCGGATCATCCAGATCCTCTCGCGCCGCACCAAGAACAATCCGATCCTGCTCGGCGAGCCCGGCGTCGGCAAGACGGCCATCGTCGAGGGGCTGGCGCAGCGCATCATCGAAGGCAAGGTCCCCATCTTCCTGGCCAACAAGCGGATCGTGGCGCTGGACCTCTCCCTGATCGTCGCCGGCACCAAG
>JANOCF010000464.1:0-1857 GCA_031412055.1 Holophagales bacterium
CGAAGTCCGGCTGCTGCCAGTGGCTCCAGCTCGCGCCGCCGTCCCGGCTCACGAACAGACCGTCGAGCCCTCCGAGGTAGACCGTCCCGTTCACGGCCGCCAGGGCGAACGTTCCCCCGGCGGAAGGAGGCGGGTTCGGCAGACTCGACCAGGTGCGGCCTCCGTCGTCGCTCCGGAACAGGGCGCCGTCGAAGGAGAAGCCGGCATAGAGCCGCTGCGGGTCTTCGAGGTCGGCGGTGAGTGCGGAAATCTGGCTCCCAGGAGGAGTGACAAGCCCGAAGCTCGCCCAGACCCAAGAGCCGCCGCCGTCGCTGCTGCGGAAGACCTCGCCATCGCTCACGGCGTAGAGAGTGGCCGGATCGCCTGGCGCTGCGCCCGGCGCCAGGTAAAGCTCGGTGACGTTGTCGCTGCCCGGCCCGAAGGGGGTCCAGCGGCCGGCGCCCGCCTGGGCAGGCACGGCGGAGAGCACAAGAAGAAGGAGGGCGATTCCAAGCTTGGCAGGGTTCATGGTGCTGTCTCCGGGATGAGACCTTTATTTCATCAACCTCTATTGTATCCCCTTTCCAAATCGGCGGGCGCTTCACGGAAGGGTGATGACCGCGGCGACCGGACCGGGGACGCTGACCACCCGGCTCTCATTGTTTACGTGCGGAGGCGTCACTGCGCGGATACGAAAGTAGTGCCGCGTGCGGGGCGCGAGTCCTTCGACCTCGATGCTCCTGGACCGCTTGTCGGCGGTAGCCGCGACCACGGTGAAGGGGCCTTCCGGAGAGCGCGCATGCAGAACCTCGTACCAACCCTCGCCGCCGCGGTAGCGGATGGGAGTCCAGGAGAGGCGCACGCGGGCAGCTCCCGCCAGCGCGGCCCGGAGGTTGCGGGGAGGCACGGTCTGGGTGTCGCGCCAGTCGGCGCCGCCGGTCTGCCGGCTGTTCAGGAAGGCGGCCAGGTCCGGGCTGCCCTGAAGGCCGTTCCAGCGCAGGTCGACTCCGCTCTCCTCGCGCAGAAGGGTCAGGCGGGCCAGCTCCGGCGGGATCGTGCCGGTGAGCCGGTTGGAGGCGAGCCCCAGGATCTCCAGCGAGAGAAAGCCGCCCCACTCCGCCGGAATCCGCCCGCGCAGGCGGTTGCGGTCGAGCCGCAGGACCTCCAGGGCCGGGTTCTCTGCTGCTTCGGGCGGCAGCGTGCCGGTGCGGCGGGTGCCGCTCAGGTCGAGGTGGGCGATCCTGGAGAAGGCGAGGAACGCCGGCAGCGGCCCTTCGTCGAACGGGTTGTCCCGCAGGGAGAGCATGGAGAGCGGCGGATTGCTGAGCCATTCGAGGATCGGCCCGGTGCGGCCGGTATCGTCCAGGAAGAGCCGGTGAAGCTCCGGAAGCAGGGCGAAGACCGGCGGGATGGGGCCGGGCTTGAAGGGGTTCTCCGACAGGTCGACCCAGGAAAGCAGCTCCAGCTCGCCGAGCCAGAAGGGGATCTCGCCGGTCCGGTTCGTGCCGCGCAGGTTGAGCTCCCCGAGCTGCCGGAGGCTGCGCAGCCCCTCGGGGATCGGGCCGGGCGCGAAGGGATTGCCGGAGAGGTCGAGGGCTGCGAGCCCGGGAGAGCCCGCGAAGTCCGGCATCTCGCCCTCCAGGAGGTTCCTGGAGGCGCGGAAAACGAAGAGCCCGATCAAGCCGGACAGGTCCGGCAGGGCGGTGAGCCGGTTGCCGGTCACGTCGAGCTGGCCCAGGGGGAGATTGCCAATCCCGGCCGGAAGCTCAGCGATCCGGTTGCGCGCCAGGTCCAGGATTCGGAGGTGGCCGGCACCGGCGATCTCGTGCGGCAGGGCGGTCAGCTCGTTGTCGGCGAGGAAGAGTCGCTCGAGGGCGG
>JANOCF010000465.1:0-2710 GCA_031412055.1 Holophagales bacterium
CCGCCGAGACTCAAGGGGCGGCCGGTGGCCGCGTATTTCGTCCAGCGGTTCGAGGTCCTCGGAACCGGGCTGTAAGCCCTACAGCAGCCCGGCCTTGCGGGCGCGGCGCAGGACTTCGCCTCCCAGCTTGCCGTAGGCGTAGGCTCCCGTGGACCAGCTCTCGAAGTCGAAGATGGTCTGCCCTTGGCCCGGCGCCTGCGCCAGGCGGATGTTGACCGGGATCTCGGTGCGAAACACCTGCTGGCCGTGACGCTTGCGGATCGCCTGCACGACCTCGTCCGTCACCTGGGTGCGGTGGTCCACCATGGTCAGCACGATGCCGAGCATCTCGGGCATCTTGCCGAGCCGGGTACGGGTCGACTCCAGCAGCTCCAGGAAGCCGGACAGGGCCTCCTGGTCCAGGTGGTGCGGCGTTACGGGTACCAGAAAGGCGTTGGCCGCGCCCAGGCCGTTCAGGCTCAGGACCGACAGCCCGGGCGGACAGTCGAAGACGATCACGTCGTAGCGCCGCCGGACCGGCGAGAGCGCCTTCTTGAGCTGCTTCTCCGGGTCGTGCTTGCGGGCGAGAGCGAGGTCGAGGCCCGCCAGGCGCAGCGAGGCCGGGATCAGGTCGATCCCCTCCACGCCCGTGGGACGGATCGCGTCCGCGGCCTCGGCCTTGCCGGTGAGCAGGCCTGCCGAGGAGGGCTCGGCCTGGTCGCGCGGCACCCCGAAGGACCAGGTTGCGGAGCCCTGAGGGTCGAGGTCGACCACGAGCACCCGCAGGCCGCTCCGCGCGAACGCGGCAGCCAGGTTGACCGCGGTGGTCGTCTTGCCGACGCCACCCTTGACGTTGACCAGAGCCAGCCTCATGCGTGCCACCTTTCGGTGAAAGTGTCGCTACTGCGGACCCGATTGTAACCTCGGAAGGCCAATCGGGATGAATCTCCCCGGCCGGTCTGGTTCGTACAGGTAGAGGAACGCAAGGAGATGACCGACATGAAGACCGATTTAAGAAAAAAGACTCTCGCCATTCCCGCCATCCTGATCGTGGCCGTCCTGGCCGCCGCCGGGATCGGCAGCGCCGACAAGCCGGCCGCTCGCCAGGCAACCGCCCAGAACGGACGCCAGCTCGCCAAGGCCACGTTCGCCGGCGGCTGCTTCTGGTGCATGGAGCCGCCCTACGACAAGCTGGACGGGGTGGTCTCGACCACCTCAGGCTACATCGGCGGCACGAAGAAGAATCCGACGTACGAGGAGGTCTCCGCGGGCGGCACCGGCCACGCCGAGGCCGTCCAGGTGGTCTGGGATCCCTCCAAGGTCACGTATGCCAAGCTCCTGGAGGTGTTCTGGCACAACGTCGACCCGGTCGCCGTGGACCAGCAGTTCTGCGACCACGGCGACCAGTACCGGACCGCGATCTTCTTCCACGACGCCGAGCAGAAGCGCCTGGCCGAGCAGACCAAGGCCGAGGTCGCGAAGAAGTTCCTAGAGAAGAACGTTGCCACGCAGATCGCGCAGGCCACGACGTTCTACCCGGCCGAGGAGTACCACCAGGACTACTACACGAAGAATCCGATCCGCTACAAGTACTACCGGACGAGCTGCGGACGGGATGCTCGGCTCAAGCAGCTCTGGGGGGAGGAGGCGGGGCACTAGGCCCTCACTCCCAGCCCCAGTCAGAATGCTGTTCGTTCAGCGCTGTGTCGAGGGTGGGCAGGGGAGGGGGTTTCTTCAGCCTTAGCCCTTGAGGGCCAGGCCCAAAATCCCGGGAATCTTGGAGAACGACGGCTCGGCCTCGAAGCGGACCAGCTTCGGGGTGACCCTGTGTGTCGTCCGGTGGGTGACGAACCACACCGGCTTGGGCCAGACGCGGAAGGGGGCGCTCACCACCGCCTTCTGAGGACGCTCGAACATCAAGCTGTTGTGGGCCACCCCGACGCCGGACTGGATGTCCGTTCGGGTGTGGCCGGGGAAGGCTCCCCAGGGGGTGATCACCAGACCGTAGCCCGCCCCGGCCCAGTGGTTGATCGAGACCGTGCCGTAGCGGAGGTTGGCCACGGCGCGGTCCAGGGCCTTCTTCGTCTCCGGGTCGCGCAGCGACGACGGGTGGATGATCAGAGTGGCGTTGAGAGTCCCCCAGAGGGTCTCGTTGCAGAATTCCACGGCCCTGTCCAGGTACTCGGCCGCGCTCGTAGCCTGGATGCTGGTCTCGGAGAAGACGCCGCAGAAAGCCTCGGTACGGAACGCGATGTCGTCCCGGCTTTCCGGGGAGATGCCCGGGATCAGCGACCAGGGGAGGTGCTCACCCTGGCGGACGCCGAAGAGCTCGGCCTCCGGGTGGGCCTTGAGGAACGTATCGAAGCGGTCGCCCGCGCCCGCGTACCAGGCCTTGCGCGTGGGGAGCTTTGCCAGCACCTGCCGCAGCGCCGCCATCAGCGGCTCCCGCTGGGGCGAGGACGCGTGCTGGATGATCACTCGCGCCGCGTTGCAGTTGAACCCGGCGTTGTTGGCGAGCATGGAGGCCAGATTCTCGGCGTGGTAGGCGATGTCGGTGTCGCTCCATGAGCCCTCGGGACCGGGGACCACGATCACCGGGCTCACGTTGCCCAACTCGGCAGTGAAGCGCTTGTGCAGAATCGGCTCGTCCCGCTCCTTGCGCCGCCTCCCCTCCTCGCCGGTGCCGAAGACGATGGCCTCATAGGTGCGGTCCGAGCCGGTGATGTGGATC
>JANOCF010000466.1:0-4756 GCA_031412055.1 Holophagales bacterium
CTCTTCCTTGATCCAGCTCTCCTCGATCTTCTGCGCGTAGCGCGCCAGCCGCTCGCTCGTGACCCCACCCGCCTTGAGGCCCTCGAAGATCGTCTCGGCCGCGAGCATGCCCGACTTCATGGCCAGGTGGATGCCCTTGAGGCGCTGGCTGTTCAGCATGCCGGCGGAGTCGCCGATCAGGAGGAAGCCGTCGCCCCAGGAGCGCGGCATCGACCACCAGCCGCCCTCGGGGAGCGCCTTGGCGCCGTAGAACGCCATCGTGCCCCCTTCGAGGAGCTTGCTGATGTCCGGATGGGTCTTGAGGCGCTGGAACTCCTGGTGCGGATCGAGGTGCGGGTTCTTGTAGTCCAGGCCCACAACCAGGCCCGCGATGAGCTGGTCGTTCTGCATGCCGTAGAAGAAGCCGCCGCCGAACGTGCTGGTGTCGAGCGGCCAGCCCAGCGTGTGCAGGACCTGGCCCGGCACCACGCGGCCCGGCGGGAGGTCCCAGACCTCCTTGATGCCGATGGCGTAGATCTGGGGATTGCGCCCCTGCCAGAGGTCGAACTGCGCGTCGAGCTGCTTGACCAGCGTGCCGCGCGGACCCTCGCCCAGGACCACCACCTGGCTGTGGATGTCCACGCCCGGCTCGTAGTTGGCCTTCTTCTCCCCGGTGTGGGAGACGCCGCGGTCGCGGGTGCGCACGCCGACGACCTTGCCGTTTTCCACCAGCGCGGACGAGGCCGGGAACTCGTAGAAGATGTCCACCCCGGCCGCTTCGGCCTTGGCCGCCATCCACTTGACCAGCTTGCCGAGCGAGGCCACGTAGTTGCCGTCGTTGTCCATGGGCGGCGGGATGGGGAGCGAGAGCGAGCTCTTCTTCGTCATCAGGAGGAACTGCTCGTGCTCGTGCTCGACCTTGCCGTCGAAGGGAGCGCTGCGCCAGTCCTCGGGATAGAGCTCGCGGAAGGCGCGCGGATCGACCACGGCGCCGGAAAGGGCGTGGCTGCCGATCTCCCGTCCCTTCTCCAGCACGGCGATGGAGACCTCGAGCTTCGCGGAGGACGTCTCGTTGTGCTGCCGGATCAGGTTGGCGAGGTGGTACGCGCCCGCCAGGCTGGCCGGTCCGGCTCCTACGAAGAGAACGTCGATGTCCAGAGTTTCACGATCCATTTGATCTCGTCTCCTCGACCCGTCATTTGCAGAGGCCCAGGGATGCTACCATGAGGGGATCGGCATGGAACGGGATCTCGCATCGGGTGCCGCCGAAGGCAGAGGAGGGGAACCTCCACTCGGGTCGCCATCCCGCTGGCCGGCCGGGCGTCTGCGTCTGCGGCGTCTGGAGGCAGGACCCGGACCCGGGTTCGGCGACGATGTCCGCGCGGGCCTGACCTCCTCTCCCAAGTTCCTCCAGCCCAAGTACTTCTACGACCACCTGGGATCGATGCTCTTCGGCGCCATCTGCGCGCTGCCCGAGTACCCCGTGTTCCGGGCCGAGATGGAGATCCTGCGCGCGCGGGCCGGCGAGATCGCGGCCTGGCTCCCCGGTCCGGTGCGGATCGTCGAGCTGGGCAGCGGCGACGCCCGCAAGACCCGCCTGCTCATCGACGCCATGCTGGTGCGCCAGGGAGGGCTCGACTATCTCCCGATCGACGTGTCCAAGAGCGCGCTGGAGCAGAGCAGCGAGGAGCTGCTTTCCGCCTACCCGAACCTGCGGGTCACCGCCTGGGTGGGCGACTACCGGGACGCGCTCCGGACCCTCGCGGACGAGACGAAGGCCGCCGGCCTGAACGCCCGCTTCAAGCACACGCTGATCCTGTTCCTGGGCTCGACGCTGGGCAACCTGGAGCCGGGAGACCGCGTCGGGATGCTGCGCAGCATCCGGGAGCTGCTGAGCCCGGGCGACGCCTTCCTCCTCGGAGTCGACCTCAAGAAGCCCGAGGACGAGATGGTCCTGGCCTACGACGACCCCCTGGGGGTCACCGCGGCCTTCAACCTGAACCTGCTCGCCCGGATCAACCGGGAGCTCGACGGGACCTTCGACCTGCGGAGCTTCCGCCACCAGGCACGGTACGACCGGGAGCTCGGGCGGATCGAGATGCACCTGGAGAGCGTGCGGTCGCAGACGGTTGCGATCCGCTCCCTGGATCTGGAGGTCGGCTTCCAGGCCGGGGAGACGATCCACACCGAGAG
Source organism: Holophagales bacterium (assembly GCA_031412055.1). GTDB lineage: Bacteria > Acidobacteriota > Thermoanaerobaculia > Multivoradales > UBA5704 > DATMER01. The sequence goes on from JANOCF010000466.1 coordinate 2,173, forward strand.
CTCCTACAAGTTCGACCCGGAGCAGGTCGCCGTCCTCGCCGAAGAGGCGGGGATGGAGGTGCGCCGGAGCTGGTTCGACCGCTCCCGGCGCTTCTCCTCCAACTTCCTGGTGGCCCGCTGATCCCCTCTCCTTTGACAAAGGCGTGGGAGCGCCATTACGATCTCCCGTCCGGGCCGGTGTAGCTCAGGGGTAGAGCGCCTGACTGTGGATCAGGAGGTCATGGGTTCAAATCCCATCGCCGGTACCATTCCTCTTTTCCTTCAAGGAACTTCGCAATGACAGATACCGGGATCGTCGAGCCGCGCCTCTCGCGCGGGCTGCGTGACCTCCTGCCCGAGCAGATGCTCGCGCGCCAGTGGATGATCGACACCATCCGCGGCGTGTACGAGCTGTACGGGTTCGTGCCGCTGTCCACTCCGGCCATCGAGTACCTTGACGTGCTCCGCGGCTCCGCGGCCGGCCAGGAGGCCTCGCAGTCGATCTTCACGGTCAAGAACCCGGAGGACGAGGAGCTGGGCCTGCGCTTCGACCTCACGGTCCCGCTGGCCCGCGTGATCTCCCAGTACCGCGACCTGCCGCGCCCGTTCCGCCGCTACCAGGTGTCGCCGGTCTGGCGGGCCGACAAGCCGGGTCCGGGCCGCTTCCGCGAGTTCACCCAGTTCGACCTCGACTCGGTCGGCGTGGAGTCCGAGCTCGCGGACACCGAGATCCTCGCCGGCATGTGCGACACCCTGACGGCGCTCAAGGTCGGCGGCCACCTGGTGCGCTTCTCCAGCCGCAGCATCCTGAACCTCCTCCTCTCCTACGCCGACATTGCGGCGGAGAGGTCGGTCGATGTCTTCCGCGTGCTGGACAAGCTGGACAAGGTCGGCATGAAGAAGGTCCGGCTGGAGCTGACCGAGGGTTACGTCGACTCCTCGGGCGACCCCATCCGCGGCCTGGGCCTCGAAAACTCCCAGGTGGACAAGATCGAGACCTTCCTCGCCATCCGCCCCGACGACCGCCGGGCCGTCATCATCCAGCTGCGCGAGACCTTCGCCAGCGTGGAGGGCGCCACGCCGGAGCTGGACAAGATCGAGCGGATCTCCGAGTCGCTCTACACCCTGGGCTACGGCAACGACCAGGTATCGCTGGACGTCTCCATCGCCCGCGGTCTGGCCTACTACACCGGGCCGGTCTTCGAGGCGATCCTGCTTGACGACGAGGGCAAGCCCTCCAAGTTCGGCTCGGTCTTCGGCGGCGGCCGGTACGACGACCTGGTGATGCGCTTCCTGGGCGAGCGCGTCCCGGCCGTGGGCGCCTCCATCGGCGTCGACCGTCTGCTGGCCGCCCTGGTCGAGATGGGCCGGGTGCCGCTGCAGAAGTCCACGGCCCGGGTGCTGGTGGCCCGCATGGACCCCGCGCTGGAGACCGAGTGCCTGGCCATGGTCTTCGAGCTGCGGCGGGCGGGAATCCCGGCCGAGCTCTACCTGGGCACCGCCAAGGGACCCGGCAAGCAGCTCAAGTACGCCGACCAGATGGGTGTCCCCCTCGCGATCCTCTACGGCTCCTCGGAAAAGGAGAAGGGCGTGGTCACCGTCAAGGACATGGAGGTGGGCCGCCGCAAGGCCGAGACCCTGGCCCGCCGCGAGGAGTGGCTGGAGGAGCGGCCCGGCCAAAGGGAGGTCCCGCGGACCGAGCTGGTCGCGAGCATCCGGGAGATGCTGTCGCAGATCGAGGGCGCCTCCCGATGAGCGATCCCGCTCATCGTCCGGTCATCCTGGACGGCAGCTCGCTTCGCGTCGAAGACGTCGTCCGCGTAGCCCGCGACCCGCGGGTCCGGGTCGAGATCGCGGACGCGGCCATGGAGCGGGTGCTCCGGAGCTGCGAGCAGATCCAGGAGATCGCCCGCAAGTACCGCGAGGAGTTCGACAAGCTCCGGCGCGGCGAGGAGGCGCACCCGGTCCTGGACTACGGCATCACCACCGGCTTCGGCGAGTTCAAGAACATCCCGATCCCGCCCGAGCAGCTCGAGGAGCTGCAGTGCAACATCCTTCTGAGCCACGCCGTGGGAGTGGGGGAGATGGCGGACGACCTCCATCCCTCGAACTTCTTCGAGCCCGAGGTGGTGCGGGCCGCGCTGGTCATCCGTCTGAACGCCTTTCTCAAGGGGCACTCGGGCATCCGGCCGGAGATGGTGCGGGTCGTCCAGGCCATGGTCAACCAAGGAGTGATCCCGCTGGTGCCGATCCGGGGCTCGGTGGGATCGAGCGGCGACCTCTGCCCGCTCTCCCACCTGTTCGTCGTCCTCCTGGGCCACGGGCGCTATTTCCTGGTCCGCGAGACGGACGATCTCTCGTATCGGACTCGCGAGCTGAGGAGCGGCCTGGAGTCGCTCAATGCCGATCTGGGCCTCGAGGTTCTCCGCCCTTCGTACAAGGAGGGGCTGGCGCTGACCAACGGCGCGACCTTCACGGCTGCCCTCCTGGGACTGGCGGTCCACGATGCCGGGCACGCGGCCCGGGTCGCGGACGTGGCGCTGTCGCTCAGCCTGGAAGCGGTGTGCGGCTGTGCCCGCGCCTTCGACCGCCGCCCGCTCGAGGC
>JANOCF010000467.1:0-1631 GCA_031412055.1 Holophagales bacterium
GTTGCGTCCGGGCGCGATTCCCTGGAAGCCGGTGACCTTGTTGCCCTGGCAGAGGGTGCAGTCCTTGGCCCGGTCGGTGAACTTGGACGAGATACGGTGCCGCACGCTGCGCGGGTAGTTGCGGAACACTTCGATGCCCCAGGTCTGCGGCGCCTCGGTACGAGGGAACCGGAGCTGCTTGAACGGGATGGCGATCTCGATGGTGTAGCCCTGGTCGGTGATCTGCGCCTGGGCATTCCAGATGGCGTCCCAGGAGAAGTCTTCGGCGGCGTCGATCTCGGAGTAGACCGCGTCCACCTGCACGCCCAGCGGGTTGACCCGGAACTGGAAGGCGCGGCGCTCGTCGTTGAAGGTGTCGAGGGTGACGCCCACGTGGTCGTCCTGGATGAACGCGCCGATGGCGTCGCGGTCCATCAGGTGGGCACGGATGCTTCCCGGCTGCGCGTCCTGGCAGCGGAAGGCGATGTAGAGGTTGGCGTCGTCAAAGGTGATGTAGGACTCGGTCTCCACCGGCGGCCGGACGTTGTCGCCGGGGAACCATTCGAAGGGGAGATCCACCAGCAGTGCGGACTTCCAGGTCTCCTCGTCGAGCACGCCATCGACCTTGACGGACGAGGTGGCGCGGGTGACCTCGAAGAGCCGGATCTCGGAGGAAACCTCCGGCGCCGGCTCGGGAAGGGGCGGCGTGGCCGGCGGGGCCTGCGCCGCCGCCGGAAGGACCGTCAGGAGCAGGGCCGCTCCCAGGGAACGGAAGGAAGGGCTGAATGCGTTCATCTTCGCGAGCTCTCCAAAAAAACACGTTGCAAAGGGATCGATCACGCCTGAGCGGCGGCGGCTTGCTGTTCGCTCTCCGTTTCCTCTTTGGGAGGCGGCGGCGCGGCCTGCCTTTTCGGCGCGTCCGGCAATTCGGTCTCGACATTGCGGATGCGCGGGTTGAGGAAACCCCAGATCGCGGCCAGGCCCGGGATGGCGGCCATGGTCAGGAACATGAGGCCGATGCCCCGGCCCGGTCCAACACCCACGACGCGTCCGATGACCGTGTCGGCCAGGGCGCCGCCGGGCATCAGCATGGGGATGAAGATCCTGTCGGCCAGGGGGCCGGCGCTGAAGTCTCCGATGGGCGTCGTGAACTGCGCGATCATGCGGCGCATGGCGAACACGCGTCCCTGCACGTCGCCCGGCGTCTTCGCCTGCCAGATCGCCGTGCTGGAGCCGTTCATGATCGGCAGCCCGATGTACCAGATCAGGACGCCGGCGCCCACCATGAAGAGCGACGGCCGGAGCCCCACCAGCACGAAGCAGACGCTGATCAGCAGGCCGATGCCGAGCACGCCGTAGACGCGCGGCTTCGGACCGCCGGTGGCAGTCATGATGGCGCCGCCGATGAGCATGCCGAGGCCCACCATGGACATGATCGTGCCCACCGCGGCCTTCGACCCGGTGAAGGCCAGGACCATGGGCAGGACCGCCACGCCGCACGCGCAGAGCGCCAGGTTGACGGCCGCGAAGAAGAAGAGCAGGTTGAGCAGCCCGGGACGCTCGCGGATGAACGTCCAGCCGAAGGCGGCCTCCTTCCAGATCGAGCCCTTGGCCTTGGCGGCCTCGGCGCTCACTTCGGGCCGCGGGATACG
>JANOCF010000468.1:0-6687 GCA_031412055.1 Holophagales bacterium
GGTGGAGCATGGGGGCCGCGATCATGAAGATGATCAGCAGCACCAGCATCACGTCCACGAGGGGAGTGACATTGATGTCGGCCAGGACCGGATCGTCGTCCCCCCCGCCGAAACCGCCGAAACCGCCCCCGCCGCCACCGCCGAGATTGAACGCCATGGCAGTCTCCCCCTAGGTGAAGTTGCGCTCGGCCAGGTTGAGGAACTCCAGGGTGAAGTCCTCCAGTTGGCCGCGCAGCACCCGGATGCGGTGCGAGAAGTAGTTGTAGCCGATCAGGGCCGGGATGGCGGCGGCCAGGCCCGCGGCGGTGTTGATCAGCGCTTCGGAGATGCCCGGAGCCACGGCCACGATGGAGGTCGAGCCGGTCATCCCGATGTTGTTGAAGGCGTCCATGATCCCCCAGACCGTGCCGAAAAGGCCGATGAACGGCGTCGCGGCTGCCGTCGTGGCCAGGAGCGTGATCCAGCGCGTCAGGCCCATGAGCTCGACTCCCGCGGCCCGGCCGAGGGTGCGCTGGAGCGCGGGCAGCGACGTGATCTTGTAGGCCCGCCGTTCGCCGCCCGGCTGCTCCGGACCCTGGGCGTTCTTGATCTGGGCGTCGATCTCGGCGTACCCGGCCTGGAAGATGCCCACCAGCGGGGAGGCGCGCAGCTTGCCCGCCTGGGAGTTGACCTCGCTGAAGCGCTGGCTGCGATGGAACGCTTCAAGGAACTTCGCCCCCTGCTCGTCGGCGCGCCGGAGCTGCACGAGCTTGCCGATCATCACGGCCCAGGAGGCGAGGGAGAACAGGACCAGGACGGCGAGGATGAACTTCGCCATCGGTCCCGCGTCCTTGAACGAGCTGAGCAGGCCAGCGCCCTGCTGCGGCTCGGGACCGAGCTGAAACAAAAGAAATCCGATCAGAGCCATTCACGCTCCCTTCCCTTGTACGGAGCAAGGACGGCCGGCGTCGCGCCGGAGCCGCCCGGAGAGTTCTTATCTATATCCACCGCGAGCCCCTTCCAGCAAGGGGCATGCCCAAACGGCTCAGCCCTCGACAGGCTTTCCCTCGGCGGGCTTTTCGGTCACCGGGGGAAGGATCACCTTGTTGCGGCTGAGGAAGTCGTCCAGGAGGGCCTGGACGAACGCCAGGGCCTCCTCGACGGTGTCGACCCAGACCGGCACGTCGATGTCCGGAGGGGAGGCGTAGCCGCGGGCGATGATCTCATCCTGCACGAAGCTGCGCAGGCCGCGCCACATGGGGCCCACGAAGATGAGCTGGCGGTCCTTGAGCATTCCCACCTGGAGGAGCTGCCAGACCATCATCGCTTCCAGGGTGGTTCCGATGCCGCCGTCCACCACGATGCAGACATGGGAGAGGCGGATGAACTGGTGCAGGCGCGAGAAGAAGGTGTTGTGCTGGGCGACCTCGTCCAGGTACGGGTTCGGCTGCTCCTCCATGGGGAGGAGGATGGTCAGGCCGAAGGAGCGGGTCTTGTACCGGTAGGCTCCGGCCCGCGCGCCTTCGTTGGCGGCACGCATCAGGCCCGGACCTCCGCCGGTCACGATGTCGCAGCCCATGAAGGACAGGCGCCGGGCGAGCTCCTTGACCTCGATGTAGATGGCGTCGTTCTCCTGGATGCGGCTCGACCCGAAGATGGCGACCCGGAAGTAGCGGCGCTCCAGCGGAGCCCGGCGGTCCAGCCAGGCGATGATCCGGTACAGGCGGAAGATCGCGCGGTCGAAGAAGCGCATGACATACGTCCGCGTCTTGCGCCGCCGCCGCTGTGCCGGGGTTTCCCCCTGGGGCGCGGGAGGCTGCGGGTAGGCGAGAGGCCGCCGGGAAGGTGTCTGCTCGGGAGGAGGCATGGGGCGGCTCAGCGGGCCGGAATCCAGATCTTCTGCGCCGCGATCACCTCGATGCCGTCGGGAAGCGCCAGCGGGTTGGGGGAATTGGTGAAGAAGGCGAGCCCCTTGTAGCTGGTCAGGTACTCGTGCCCGCCGGAAACGTAACCGCCGGGCGCCGAGATCACCAGGACATCCGCGCTCCGCGCCAGGATCTTGAGGAAATCGTCCGGCTCTACCCTCACGATCGCACCCGACGCCTTGATCGCCTGCGCGATCTGGTGAGCCGCCACTATCGCCCCTTCTACGCCCATACCCGTGCCTCCTTTGGTCGCGCGGCTCCGGGGAGCCGCGTGCTTATCCTATTGGATCTGTTCGATAAATGCAGGTGGCGGTAACGATACGACGCTACGATACCCGCATGAACGTCCTGGTGCTCAACTCCGGCAGCTCCTCGCTCAAGTTCCAGCTCATCGCCACCGACCTCGACGCCATCGAGGGCAACACCGACCGCGAGCTGGCCCGCGGCCTGATCGAGCGGGTCGGCAGCGAGGCGCTCCTCACCCTGGCCGCCGAAGGGAGACCCGTGCAGCGGCTCGCCACGCCGTTGCGCGATCACCGGCAGGCGCTGGACTACCTGCTGCGCTGGCTCATCTCGGCGGACACCGGAGTCCCCAGCCTCGCCTCGCTCGCCGACGTCCACGCCGTGGGCCACCGGGTCGTCCATGGCGGCGAGAAGCTGACCCGCTCCATCCAGATCGACGACGCCGTGATCGAGCAGATCGAGGACTGCATCGACCTCGCGCCGCTGCACAACCCCGCGAACCTGAAGGGGATCACCGCCGCGCGCGAGGTCTTCGGCCCCGGGGTGCCGCAGGTTGCGGTGTTCGACACCTCCTTCCACTCCACGATGCCGGCGGAGTCGTTCCTCTACGCCCTTCCGTACCAGCTCTACGTCCGGCACAAGGTGCGCCGCTACGGCTTCCACGGCACCTCGCACCGCTACGTGGCCCACCGCTACCGCCAGCTCACCGGCCGCCCGCCCGAGGAGACCAGCCTGATCACCCTGCACCTGGGCAACGGCTGCTCGGCCTGCGCCATCCACCGCGGCGACTCGCTGGAGACCTCCATGGGGCTGACGCCCGCCGAAGGGCTGGTCATGGGCACGCGCAGCGGCGACCTCGACCCGGCGGTGCTCGAGTTCATCCATCACAAGGAGGGGATGAGCTTCGACGAGCTGGACACCCTGATCAACAAGCGCTCGGGCCTGCTCGGCATCTCGGGGCTGACCAACGACATGCGCGACCTGCTGGCGGAGGAGCGCGAGCACCAGGACCGGCGGGCGCGGCTGGCCATCGACATCTTCTGCCTGCGGGTGAAGAAGTACATCGGGGCCTACCTGGCGCGGATGAACGGCGCGGAGGCGATCGTCTTCGCGGGCGGCATCGGCGAGAACTCGCCCGAGATCCGCCGCCGCATCTGCGCCGGCCTCGATTTCCTCGGGATCTCGCTCGACGATGCCCGCAACGAGGCGATTTCCGGAACGGCCGGCGGGAAGGAAGGGGAGATCGGCGCGGACGGGGCGCGGGTGCGTCTCTTCGTCATCCCCACCAACGAGGAGCTGCTGATTGCCCGCGACACCGTCCGCTGCATCCTCGACGCGCCCCGCCGCTGGTAACCGCCCCGATCAACCGGGAAGGCCCGCGTTCCGCAGCAGCGATTCGAAACCGGGCTCCCCCCGCAGCGATTCGAAGCCGGGCTCCACGCGCAGGAACGCGATCCAGGGCGAGCGGCGGTCCGAGGCCTCGCGGAGCAGCCCGATCGCCTCCTTGCGCTCACCGAGGGCGGCGTGGACGAGAGCGGGGAAGACGGGGCTGACCTCCTCGCCGTGTCCGGCAGGTCGAAGATGCCGGAGGACCCGGAAGGCCTCGTCGCGCCGGCCGTCCAGCGCGTAGGCCCGCGCCAGCCAGACGCGGACCCAGGGCGCGTCGTCGAGCGGCAGCGTCCTCTGGATCTCCTGGATCGCCTCGCCGTGCCGGCCGGCTTGCTCCAGGGCGCGCGCGAAGTCCACGCGGGTGAGACCGCTGAACGGATTGAGATCCAGCGCCCGCCGGTGATGATCGATCGCTCCGTCCACCGCGCCGGTGAAGTGGTGGTAGAGGCCGAGGTCGCCGTTGACCGTGATCCGGACCGGGTTGAGATCGACGGCGCGCTCCAGCGCCGGCAGCGCCTCGCGGAAGCGTCCCATGAGCATGAGGAAAAACCCGTAGTAGTCGTGGGTCCAGGACTGCTCGGGATCGAGATCCAGGGCCTTGTGGAACGAGGCCTCGGCGCCTTCCCAGTCCCAATCGATCAGATATCGCACCACCGCCGCCGCCAAATGGGCTTCGGCGAGGCCGGGATCGATCGCGAGCGCCTGGGCGGCCGCCTCCCGTGCCCGCTGGCGCACCTCCTCGGAGCCCGTGTAGTAGACGCTGCCCAGCGTCAGGGCGATCGCGAGGTCGGCATGAGCGAGCGCGTAGGAAGGGTCCTGCGCGATCGCCTGGTCGTAGCAGGCCAGGCTCTTGAGCCAAGAGGCTGAGGTGTAGCGCAGGATGTGGCAGCGCGCCTCCCGGTACAGTCTGTAGGCGTGGATATCCGGCGAGCGCCGTCGCCGATCCCGCCGCTCGCTGCGATCACTGCGATCACTGCGATCACTGCGATCACCGCGTTCGCCGTGCTCTCCCGCCGGGCGTCCCACCTTGGCGATGAACCGGTAGCCGCGCTTGGCCACGGTCTCGATGAAGCGCGGCGCGGCCCGCTGGTCGCCGAGCGCCTTGCGCACCTCGGACACACACTTGTTGAGGCTGTTCTCCTCGACGAACCGGCGCTGCCAGACGCGCTCGATGAGCTCGCCCTTGGTCACCAGCGAGCCGCTGCGCTCGACCAGGGCGAGCAGCATCTCCATGCCCTGGGGCGGCAGACAGACGGGACTGCCGGCGCGCAGAAGCCGGTTTTCCCCCGGCTCGAAACGGAAAGGTCCGAACTCGTAGACGAACGCAACCATGTCAAGGCCTCCCTTTACTCGACCATGGAGCAAGTTGAGTGCCGGTTTCGCGTCCCAGGTCACGTCGCTCCGGATGTCCCCCGGTTGTCCCCAGCCGGGGACGGCAGAGACCACTTTTCTGGACTGAACGGGAAAAACGACGCCGAAAGACTTCAGGGTTTCTGAAGGACTGGCCCAGCGGTTCTCCACATACTCGCCGCAGGACAAGTCACAAGACTTCCGTCCACGAACAAGGAGGAAAATGCTTTGAGAACTTTGCGTCATGTCCTCGGTCTGAGCCTTGTGTTTTTCCTGATCCTTGCCGCGGTCCCCGCCAATCCGGCTGCGGCCCAACCCGAAGACGATGCGCTGATCCACGACGCGAGGCGGTATGCCGCCGCGTTCGAGGTGGAAGTCGACGAGGCCCTCGACCGCCTGAGACTTCAGGCGGCGGCCGGCAAGCTGGGGGCGGAGCTGGCGGTGAAGGAGCGCGCGACCTTCGGCGGCCTTTGGATTCAGCACACCCCGAGCTACCGGGTAGTCGCCCACTTCACGGACAAGGGTGGTCACAATCTCCAGGACTACCTGGCGGCGGAGGGCCTGGAGGAACTAGGCCCGGCGATCGAGCGGCGCACGGTCGCTCTCTCGCTCCGGCGGCTCGAGGCCGTTCAGGCCGCGGCCCGGCGCGTGGCCCGGCGGCAGGGGATCGAGGCGGACTCGCGGATCAACGTGAGCGAGAACCGCGTCGAGCTTCTGACCACCGCGCCCGCCGTCCTCGTGCACGCGATCACCGCGGAGTCGCGGATGTCCAAGGAGATCGCGAACCTCCAGCTGCCCAGCAACGTCGAGGTCATCGGCGTCGAGCACCTGAGCCGGCCGCAGGCGTACATCTACGGCGGTCTCCAGGTCTCGTCGTGCACCAGCGGCTTCGCCGTGCAGAGCACCGGCGGCACCCTGGGCATCTCCACGGCCGGCCACTGCCCCGACACCCAGGCGTACGACACCCGCTCGCTGCCCTACCAGAACGGGCAGTTCTCCGGCTCGATCGACGCCCAGTGGCACACCGCCCCGGACTTCTTTCCGACCAACCGGGCCTTCGACGGGCAGGTCGACACCACCACCCCGAGCTACCGGCTGATCACCGCGGCCAAGCCGCGCTCGCAGCAGGTCATCGGCGAGTTCGTCTGCAAGTACGGCATGACCAGCGGCTACACCTGCGGCACCATCACTTCGACCACCCTCGCGCCCGGCTACATCCCCGGCGCGACCGCGACGTACGTCCAGGTCGACAGCACCACCCAGGACCAGTCCGAGCCGGGAGACAGCGGCGGCCCGTGGTTCTCCGGCAACACCGCGTACGGCCTGATGAGCGGCGGCTACGCCGGCGGCGGCGGTACCGGCGGGGTGTACAACGCGGCCATCTACATGGCGGTCGACGACATGGCGCCGCTCGGCATCAGCGTCCTCACCACCACGCCGGACGTCCCGCTCGGCCGCTGGACGTACCGCGACACGGGCAGCGAGACCTACCACTACACCGGCATCGACGCCTCCGAGTACGAGTGCAGCATCGGCGGCTTCGCGGCGCGCGACGGCGACATCAACGAGAACAACTCCGGCGACATCATCCAGGCCTACCTGTACGTGGAGAACGGCCACTTCCGCATCCGCGGCGACTTCCGGAGCCACAACAACCACGAGAGCTGGGACTATGACCTGCTCTGCATGAAGAAGAGCGTCTATCCGGTCTCGCGCTTCTCGTACCTCAGCCTCGGCGGCAACGTCAACTACAACACCGGCCTGAGCACCACCACCTACGACTGCGGAGTCGGCGGCTTCG
>JANOCF010000469.1:0-1663 GCA_031412055.1 Holophagales bacterium
CCTGGACATCCCGGAGCTCATCGAGCCTCCCCCATTGCGCAGCAGCCCCGGGGCGTGCTTGCGGGCCGCGGTCACGAGCGCGGTCTGCGCGGCCTGCTTCGGCGACCCGGCGGCGGGCGTCCGGGCGACCTGGGTCGCGGCGTCGCCGGCCAGGCGGACGAAGCGCTTCGCCACCTCGAGCTCCTTGTCCTCGGGGCTCATGCCTTCGAGCTCGAGCCCGAAGATGCGGCCTCCGAGCGAGCCCACCTGGGCGCCGATGTCGCCGCCCTTTTCCCCGCCGAAGTAGCCCCCCACGGCACGGCCCAGCATGGGAAGAGCCTTCTTGGCAGTGTTCTTCAGGAGACCTTTCAGCGACTGGCCGGCGGGGGAGCCCAGGATCTTGCCGACCACCGGCACCGCCTTTTTGAACAGCTTGCCGAGGAACTGGTCGAGCTCGGCCTCCTCGGATACGGCCAGCAGTTCGGCGGCCAGCTCCAGCTCCATCTCCTCGTTGAACGGACCTTCGCCCTGGCCGCCGCCGAAATCGGCTTCGAAGTCGGCCTCGAAGTCCGCCTCCATGTCGGCCTCGAAATCGGTTTCGAAATCGCCTTCGAAGTCGGCCTCCTGGTCGCCGAACATCTCCATCTCGAAGTCGCCCTCGTACTCGCCGTCGTACATCTCTTCATGCGTTCCGTTCACGTCCTCCTCCTTTCGGTCGGTTGCCTCGTCGGGCACCCCCAAAGCGCAAGGCCTGTGCCCGGAAAAACGGGCCTTTTTGCGAAGGGAGCTTCGCGAAAGGAGGTCGGGGAAGGGAGAAGGGCGAAGGGAGCTTCGAGGCGGTGCTCTGGTAGACTCAGGGGTCTGGGTTGAAGAATCTGAAGGAGGTAGTCAAACCATGCGTCCCATCCTCGTGTCCCTGCTCCTGCTCTCTTTCGGCGTGCTGCCGGCCGCCGCGGAAGATCTGATCCGTTTCGTGGAGGATGACTCCCCAAAGGCAGCGATCGCCGCGGTCGCCGCGGTCGCCGCTTCCAGCACGGACGAAGGCACCCGCGTCCTCGCCGAGCGGCGGATCGCCATCGATTTCGCCGCGCTGGAAGGCTCGCCGCGGCTGCCGCTCCTCGACCAGCGCGTCTACGACCTGCAGCGCACCGGTCTCGAGCGCCGCGGCCCGTCCGACTTCGCCTGGCGCGGCAAGGTGATCGATTCCCAGGGCGGGGAGGCCGGCACCGCGACCCTGACCGTCCAGGGCGACCTGATGGCCGGGCTCATCGTGATGAACGACGCTCTCTACGAGATCGAGCCCACCCCGGCCGGGGACCACCGGCTGATCCAGGTGGACACGGCCACCGGCACGTGCGGCGGCCAGGTGCTGCCGGACCTCCCGGCACGCACCCCGCGCCAGCGGCAGGCCGCCCGGATGGCGGCCGAGGCCTCAGGCAAAAGGCCGGGGAAGGCCCTGACCGGGAACGCCGCCGCCGCCACGAGCCGCCTCGACGTGCTCGCGGTCTGGACCCCGGCCGCGCGCAACGGTCTGGGCGGCACCCGCCAGGTCCGCCTGCTCATCCAGAACTCGGTCGACGTGACCAACACCAGCTTCATCAACAGCCGGATCGACGCCCGCGTGAACCTCGTCCACGCCCGTGAGATCAACTACGCCGAGACCGGCAACCCCGAGACCGACCTC
>JANOCF010000470.1:0-2944 GCA_031412055.1 Holophagales bacterium
CTGGCTTCGTCTTGGGACAGCCCCGCGGGAAGGTCCACTGTGAGTTGGACTTCGCTCATGGTCTCCATGATACAGGTAGAGTTGTTCGGTGTACCCTGGCTGACCCGCGCCCGGTGGTATGCTTCCGGTCGATCGGGAGGCGCTCAAGCCTTCCGTCGATCCAAGAAACTCAACGCGCCATGCCTTTGACCCCGACGGTCGCTATCGTCGGCCGACCCAACGTCGGCAAATCCACCCTCTTCAACCGCCTGGTTGGGAAGAGGCAGGCCATTGTGCACGACCTGCCCGGCGTAACCCGCGACCGCATCACGGGGCTCGCCCGGATCACGGACGAACGGACCATTCAGGTCGTGGACACGGGCGGGCTCATGATCGGGGACGACCCGCTCGGTCTCTCCAAGCAGGTCTTCATGGCGGTGGAGGAGAGCGATCTCCTCCTCTTCATCGTGGACGGCAAGCAGGGGCTCGTGTCCGCGGACCAGGTGGTCTGGGAGCAGTTCCGCCGCTATGGCAAGCCCGCGATCCTGATCGTCAACAAGGCCGACACCAACGAGGCCCGGGACCGGTTCTCCGAGTTCTATGCCCTGGGGATCGACCAGCAGCTCCTCGTGTCGGCCGAGCACGGCACCGGCATCGGGGACCTGCGCGAGGCGCTCGCGCTGGCCCTGCCTACGATCGAGGAGGTGCCCGCGCCCGACGCGCCGCCCATCGCCATCGTCGGTCGGCCCAACGTGGGCAAGTCGTCGCTGCTCAACAGGATCTCCGGCCAGACGCGGTCGCTGGTCTCGCCCGTCGCCGGCACCACGCGCGACCCGGTGGACTCGCTGGTCACGCGGGAGGGCAAGTCGTATCTGCTGATCGACACCGCCGGTATCCGGCGCCGCAGCCAGACCTCCGGCCAGCCCGAGGAGCTCGCGGTGATGATGGCCCGCCGGCAGATCGAGCGCTCGCAGCTCGGCGTGCTGGTGATCGACGCCGCGCAGGGGGTCACGAGCGGCGATCTCGCCATCGCGGGCACGATCTGGGAGCTGGGCCGCGCCGCCGTGGTCGCGATCAACAAGTGGGATCTCCTGGACGAGGAGAAGCGGGAGAAGCTGGAGTTCGAGATGCAGCGGATGGACGAGCTGCTGTCGTCACCCGGACGGGTCAATGTCTCGGCACTGACCGGACGCGGGGTGGAGAAGCTCTGGAAGCCGATCGACGACGCGCTGAAGTCGTACCACGTGCGCCTGAGCACGGGCCAGCTCAACCGGTTCTTCGAGAACGCGATCAAGCGAGTGGCCCCGCCGGCCCTGCACGGCGCCCCCTGGAAGCTCTACTACACGACCCAGGTCGCGACCGCGCCGCCAACTTTCATGCTCTTCGCCAACCGGGCGCTGCCGCGCAACCACCACTACCGGCGGTACCTGGAGAACCGTCTGCGCGAGGAGCTGAACCTGTCCGGCGTTCCCGTGCGGCTGGTCGTCCGCAAACGCACCGAATGAGACCTCTGAGGTCATCGCGCGCCCTGGCCGCGGCCCTGGGCTGCGCCGTGATCGTGGCCGCGTCCTGCCGGCGCGAGCCCCGCGAGCTCGCCATTCCGGCCGACGATCAGGCCTCAATCCGCAAGCGGCTGAACGAGAAGGACGCGATGAAAGTGGTCGAGGAGACCGCCCGTGCCCGGTTCACTCCCCCCGCCGACGGACGTCTGAACGAGGAGCAGGTCCGGATGTACCTGGAGGTGCGGGAGCGGGAGGAGAAGATCCGGCAGGCTTCAGGGAACGTGGCCGCCGAGGTCTCCGCGGCCGGTCCGCGCGCCGCCCAGGAGCTGGGCCGCAATCCCAGGGAGTACCAGTGGATCGGGGAGCGGGTACGGGAAGCCCGCACGGCCGGAGAGACGGGCGACCTCGACCGAAAGATCGTGGACAGCCGGAGGAAGATTCTGCTCTCGCTGGAGGAGCATCGGCGGACGCTGACCGATCCCACAAAGCAGGCCGCCGTGGACCGGCAGATCGCGGAGGTCCGGGACCTGCTGAAGGGTGCCACGCCGGAGATCCCGGCGGCTGTCCGCCACAACTCGGAGCTGCTGGCCCGCTTGACCCACCCGGAGGAGAAGCCATGAGACCTCACCCCCTGTCCCCCTCTCCCATCTCCCTCCCTCCCAATCCCCGGGAGAGGGGGAACCCCTGCGCAGCTCTCGTTCATGATCTCGGCTCTGACGCCCCAGCTACGTCCTCCCTCTCCCGGCGGGGGATGGGGCGGGAGATGGGAGAGGGGGACAGGGGGTGAGGTGGGCTCGACATCTGGTCTGTTCGCGTACGGGAGTCACTGCGCCTCTGGACGAGCCGGCTTTTCTCTCCCCAGCGGGCGCGCCCTGGCTGGTGGAGTACGACCTGGACCGCGACAAGGGGGAGCATCTGCGGCGCGCCCTGCCCGGCCGTCCGTGGACGCTCTGGCGCTACCGCGAGCTGCTGCCGCTCTCCGATTTCGAGGGGCGGGTCGACCTCGGGGAGGGCGGGACGCCGCTGATCCGCCTCCGCCGGATGGCTCAGATCGTTCCCGAGGGGGTCGAGCTGCTGGTCAAGGACGAGGCCCGGAATCCGACGGGCTCCTTCAAGGCGCGAGGGCTGTCGCTGGCCGTGAACCGTGCCCGGGAGCTGGGCGCGACCGGAGTGCAGCTCGCCAGTGCCGGCAATGCCGCCCTGGCCCTCGCCGCCTACGCGGCGGCGGCCGGTCTGAGAGCGCGCCTGGCCATCCCGGAGGACACGCCCCGGACGGTCGTGGAGCGCTGCCGCGAGCACGGCGCCGAGGTGCTCACCTCGCCCGGCACTCTGGTCGAAGCGGCCAAGCTCCTCAAGGAAGGAGACGGCTTCTGGAGCATCTCGACCCTGCGTGAGCCCTACCGGGCGGAGGGCAAGAAGACCATGGGGCTGGAGTTGGCCGAGCAGCTCGGCTGGGACCTTCC
>JANOCF010000471.1:0-2553 GCA_031412055.1 Holophagales bacterium
GCTGATCGGCGCCCCGCTGCACGGCTACCCGGCGATCGCGGCCCAGGTCAGCGAAGAGTACTGAGCCTGTCCGCAGGGACAGCTCGATACAGGCTGTCCGAAAAGACAGATCGGTATTCAGGCATGGCCTGTCCGAAGGGACAGGCTCACACAAAAACGCGGGCACAAAAAAAGGGCCCCGCGAACGGGGCCCTCGATTTCACATTTCAGGCACGCGAGGTGCCTGCCGTGGCTTTAGCCGCGGTCCTTGAAGCGGCCGGCGAACACGTCGCCGAGGGTCGCACCGGCCTCGGAGGCGTTGGTGAAGCCCTGGGCGTCGGCCAGGTCGTCCTGGCGGCGCGCCGACTTGATCGACAGGCCGATCTTGCGCTCCTGCGGGTCCATCTGGATGATCTCGGCGCGGACCTTTTGGTTCGGCTCGAGGTGGGTGCGCGGATCCTCGACGCGCTCCTCGGAGATCTCCGAGATGTGGATCAGGCCCTCGATGCCCGGCTCGAGCTCGGCGAAGGCGCCGAAGTCGGTCAGCTTGAGGATCTTGACCTCGACGATCTTGCCGATCGGGAAGTCGTACGGGATGCGGTCCCACGGGTCCTGGGCCAGCTGCTTGAGGCCGAGGCTGATCTTCGGCTTCTCGCCCGTGTTGTCGATGTTGAGGACCATCGCACGGACCTTGTCGCCCTTCTTGAACAGCTCCGACGGGTGGCGGACGCGCTGCGTCCACGACAGGTCGGTGATGTGCACCAGACCGTCTATACCGGGCTCGAGCTCCACGAACACGCCGAAGTCGGCGATGTTGCGGATGACGCCCTCGACCACCGCGCCGGGCGGGTAGGTCTCGAGCACCTTGTCATACGGGTTCTCCTCGAGCTGCTTCATGCCCAGGGAGATGCGGTTCTGCGACACGTCGATGTCCAGGACCACCGCGCGGACCTCGTCGCCGATCTTGAGGATCTGCTTCGGGTTCTTGATCTGGCGGGTCCACGACATCTCGGAGACGTGCACGAGGCCCTCGATGCCCTCCTCGAGCTCGACGAAGGCGCCGTAGTCCTTGATCGACACGACCTTGCCCTCGACGACGGTGCCGGGGATGTAGCGGGTCTCCGCGTTGACCCACGGGTCCGCGGTGATCTGCTTGAGGCCCAGCGAGACGCGCTCGGAGTCGCTGTTGAACTTGAGGACCTTGACCTTGACCTTGTCGCCGACCTGGAACAGCTCGGAGGGGTGGTTGACCCGGCCCCACGACATGTCCGTGATGTGCAGCAGGCCGTCGATGCCGCCGAGGTCGATGAAGGCGCCGTAGTCGGTCAGGTTCTTGACCACGCCCTCGACGATCTGGTCCTCCTGCAGGCGATTGAGCGTGTCGCTCTTCAAGTTCGCGCGCTCGGCCTCGAGCAGCACGCGGCGGCTCAGCACGATGTTGCCGCGCTTCTTGTTGAACTTGATGATCTTGAAGGAAAACTCTTTGTTGATGAAGGTGTCCAGGTTGCGGACCGGACGCAGGTCGACCTGCGAGCCCGGCAGGAACGCCTTCACGCCGCCCTGCAGCAGCACCGCGAGGCCGCCCTTGACGCGCGCCTGGATGATGCCGTTGACGAGGCCCTCGGCCTCGCAGGCGCTCTGGATCTCGTCCCACACCTTGCGCTTGCGCGCCTTGTCCTTCGAGAGGATGACGAGGCCGTTCTGGTCCTCGGTCGCCTCGAGCAGGACCTCGATCTTGTCGCCGACGTGGACGTTGACGCTGCCGTCCTCCTCGGCGAACTCGCGCAGCGGCACCTGGCCCTCTGCCTTGCATCCGACGTCGACCACCGCGTAGTCGCCGATGATGTCGACCACGGTGCCGGTGACGATGCTGCCCTCGCGGATCTCGCCCGTCTCGAGGGTGTTCTTCTCAAAAAGCGCGGCGAAGTCATCATCGTCCGCGGAAAAATTCTGTTGGGTTTGCATGTTGGAGTTTTGGTTTCTTTCTCGTGGAGTCCCAGGCGAATCCAGCGACGCGGGGCCTGCCTCGGCAGCCCCTCATCACCCCATCCGCGAGAGCGCGGGGAACGTAGGACCCTTCCCCAAAAAGGTCAACCAGCGCGCCGACGCCCGTCGATCGCGGCCATGATGGCGCTCACGACCTCGTCCACCCCGAGCCCGGTCGAGTCGACCCGGATCGCGTCCGGGGCCTGGACCAGGGGGGCCGCGGCCCGGCTCTGGTCGCGCTCGTCGCGGCTCTTGAGGTCGCGCAGCACCTGCTCGAGCGGCTGCTCGGTGGGCCCGGACAGCTCGCTCTGGCGGCGCGACGCCCGGACGCGGTCGTCGGCGGTCAAAAAGAACTTGAAGGGCGCGTCGGGGAAGACCACCGAGCCGAGGTCACGGCCTTCGGCGACGCACCCGCGCTCGCCGAGCCGACGCTGGATCCCCAGCAGCCCCCGCCGCACCGCCGGATGGGCCGACACCTGCGAGGCGCCGTCCGAGATCTCCGGCGTCCGGATCTCCGCCGTGACGTCGCGTCCGTCCAGCTCGACCCGCTGCGGCTCGCTCGCGGCTCCGGACGCGCCCGCTTCGCCC
>JANOCF010000472.1:0-10130 GCA_031412055.1 Holophagales bacterium
ACCGAGCAGGGCGCACCAGATGCTCGCCAGCAGCTCCTCGGTCGGCGTGCTCGGAGGTGTGAACACCGACGCGCGGCGCTCCGGCTCGATGCGCGCCAGGGCCTTGCGGTCCGCCTTGCCGTTGGGCGAGAGCGGCATGGCGTCCAGGAAGACGAAGGCGGAAGGGATCATGTGCTCGGGCAGCGACTCGCGGAGGAACTCTTTGAGATCTGCCGAGAACTCCGGCACTACGTAGGCCACCAGCACCTTGTCCCCGCCTTCACCGCGGGCGATCACCACGGCCTCGCGCACCTCGGGATGGTGGGCCAGCGCGGCCTCGATCTCCCCCAGCTCGATGCGGAAGCCGCGGACTTTTACCTGGTGATCGATCCGGCCCAGGTACTCGACCTCGCCGCTCGGGAGCCAGCGCGCCAGATCACCCGTCCGGGAGAGGCGCGCTCCACGAGTCTCGGCGGGAGCGAACGGGTCGGGCACGAAGCGGTCGGCCGTCAGGTCGGGCCGGTGCAGATAGCCCCGCGCCACCTGGATGCCGCCGATGAGCAGCTCGCCCGCAACGCCGATCGGCACCGGGTTGTCTTCCGGGTCCACGATGTGGATGCGCGTGTTGGCGACCGGCCGGCCGATGGGCACGCGCTCCTCTCCCGGCTGGCAGGCGTGCCAGGTGACGTCCACGGCAGCCTCGGTGGGGCCGTAAAGGTTGTGCAGCTCCGTCCCTTCGGCCAAGCGGGCGAAGAAGCGGCTGGCGAGAACGGCCGGCAGCGCCTCGCCGCTGGCCATCACCTTGCGCAGGCTCGCGCACTGCTCCACTCCGGGCTGCTCCACGAACACCTGGAGCATGGAGGGGACGAAATGGAGTGTCGTGATCCCCTCGCGGACGATGGTGTCGACCAGGTAGGCAGGATCCTGGTGGCCGCCCGGACGGGCGACGACCAGGCGGGCTCCGACGATCAGCGGCCAGAAGAGCTCCCAGACCGAGACGTCGAAGCTGAACGGGGTCTTCTGGAGGACCCGGTCGTCGGGGGTGAGACCGTACTGCTGCTGCATCCACAGGAGACGGTTGACGATGCCGCGATGGGTGTTGATCGCACCCTTCGGACGGCCGGTCGAGCCCGAGGTGAAGTTGGCATAGGCCGCTAAATCGTAAGTCGGGGGATGTAGGGGCGCAGCATGCGGCGCCCCTACGCCCGTGTCACCGGGCGGGTCGAGAAGAACAGTCTTCGCTTCGTACGCGGGGAGACGATCGGCGAGATGGCTCTGGGTGAGCAGGACCGGGACGGCTGAGTCCTCCAGCATGAAGGTGAGACGGTCTGCCGGGTAGGCAGGATCGAGCGGCACGTAGGCAGCTCCGGCCTTGAGGATGCCGACCAGCCCCACCACCATCTCCAGCGAGCGCTCCGCGCAGATCCCCACCAGGGTCTCGGGACCCACGCCGAGCGACGCGAGATGACCGGCCAGCGCGCCTGCCTTGTCGTCGAGCTGGCGATACGTGAGGACCTCTCCCTCGAAGACGATCGCGAGGGCGTCCGGAGTCCTCTCCACCTGCGCTTCGATCAGAGCGGTGAGAGTCGTGTCCGGGTACTCGGCCGCCGTGTCGTTCCAGAGCGCGAAGAGCTGGTACCGCTCGGATTCGGTCAGCAGCGGCAGCTCGGCGACGCGGGTCTCCGGATGGGCGACGGCCCCTCCGAGCAGGCTGCGGAAGTGCTCGATCATCCGGCGGATGGTGACGGCGTCGAACAGGTCGGTCGAGTACTCCAGCGTGCCCGCCACTCCCCTTTCGCCTTCGGACACCTCGGCGTTGAGGTCGAGCTTTGCGGTGGCGGCGATCTCGTGGATCGGCACCAGCTCGAGGTGGGTCAGGCGCAGATCTCCCATCGGAGCGTTCTGAAGCGCCAGCATCGCCTGGAAGAGCGGCGTGTGCGAGAGGCTGCGCGGGACCTTCAGCTCCTCGACCAGCCGCTCGAAGGGGAGATCCTGGTGGGCATAGGTGGCGAGCACGGTCGAGCGGGTGCGCGCCAGCAGCTCGCGGAAGTCGAGGCTCGACGGCTCGAAGCGGCCGCGCAGCACCAGGGTGTTCACGAAGAAGCCGATCAGGCCTTCGAACTCGGTCCGGTTGCGGTTGGCGATGGGCGAGCCGACCAGGACGTCCGGCTGGCCGCTGTACCGGTGGAGCAGCGCCTGGAACGCGGCCAGCAGGACCATGAAAGGCGTCGCGCCCTCGGCGTGAGCCAGGACGCGAAGCTCCCGGGTCAGCTCCTGGCCGATCTCCATCCACTCGCGAGCGCCCCGGGACGATCGCACGGGCGGTCGCGGCCGGTCGGTGGGCAGCTCCAGCACGGTCGCCGCGCCGTCCAGCTCCTCCCGCCACCAGTCGATCTGCTTGCGCAGCCGGTCGTCCGTCAGCCAGCCGCGCTGCCAGACCGCGTAGTCGGCGTACTGAAGCGGCAGGTCCGGAAGGCGCGGAGCACGGTCTTCGAGGAAAGCCGCGTACAGCTCGGCGGCCTCCGAGAGGAGCACGCCGATGGACCAGCCGTCGCTGACGATGTGATGCATGTCGGCGAGCAGCATCCACTCCTGAGCGCCCAAGCGCATCAGGATGGTCCGCAGGAGCGGGCCGTTGGCGAGGTCGAAGGGAAGGAGGGACTCGGCCAGCGCCAGCCGCCGCGCCTCGTGCTCGCGCGCCTCTCCAGGCAACCCCTGGAGATCGATGAGCGGCAGACTCCAGCCCTCGAAAGGCGAGGCCACCTGGACCGGCATCTCCCCGATCTCGTGGAAAGTGGTGCGCAGCGCAGCGTGCCGGCGGACGATCTCGCCGAAGCTGCGCTCCAGCGCGAGCCGGTCGACCGGACCCCTGAGACGGAGCACCGCCGGGACGTTGTAGGCCGGATTGCCGGGATCGATGCGGTCGAGGAGCCAGAGCCGCTCCTGGGCAAAGGAGAGCGGCGAACCGCTGCGCAGGTCGCGCCGGGCCAGCGCGCCGGTATCGCCGGTATTGCCGGTATCGACCGGCATCCCGGTGATCCGAGCCGCCAGCTCCGCGAGCGTCGGCGCCTCGAACAGGGCCCGGAGTGGCAGCTCGACCCCGAAGGCGTCCCGAACGCGCGAGATCACCCGGGTGCCGAGCAGCGAGTGGCCTCCGAGCTCGAAGAAGCTGTCGCTCACACCCACGCGCTCGACGCCCAGCAGGCCGCGCCAGATCCCGGCCAGCCGCTCCTCGACCGGCGTGCGCGGAGCCTCCGACACGGACTCGGGGCGCTCCGGCTCGATCCGCGCCAGGGCCTTGCGGTCCGCCTTGCCGTTGGGCGAGAGCGGCATGGCTTCCAGAAAGACGAACGCGGAAGGCACCATGTGCTCGGGCAGGGACTCGCGGAGGAAGGGGCGGAGATCGTCCGAAACCGGAGGCACTACGTACGCCACCAGCTCCTTCTCCCCGCCCTCGCCGCGGGCCAGCACCACGGCCTCGCGCACCTCGGGATGACGGGCCAGCGCCGCCTCGATCTCTCCCAGCTCGATGCGGAAGCCGCGAACTTTGACCTGATGGTCGATCCGGCCCAGGTACTCGACCTCGCCATCCGGGAGCCAGCGCGCCAGGTCACCCGTCCGGTACAGCCGGGAGTCGGCATTCCCAAAAGGATCGGGCACGAAGCGGTCGGCGGTCAGGTCCGGCCGATGGAGGTAGCCTCGCGCCACCTGGACGCCGCCGATGAACAGCTCGCCGGACACGCCCACCGGCACGGGCTCAAGCTCCCGGTCGAGGATGTGGATGCGCGTGTTGGCAACGGGCCGGCCGATCGGCACCCGCTCTTCGCCCGGCTGGCAGGAGTGCCAGGTGACGTCGACGGCTGCTTCCGTAGGACCGTAGAGGTTGTGCAGCTCCGCTCCTTTGGGCATGCGGATGAAGAAGCGGCTTGCCAGGTCGGCCGGCAGCGCCTCGCCGCTGGCCATGACCTTGCGCACGCTCGTGCACTGCTCCACTCCGGGCTGCTCCACAAATACCTGGAGCATGGAGGGGACGAAGTGAAGCGTCGTGATCCCCTCCCGGACGATGGTGTCGACCAGGTAGGCCGGGTCCTGGTGGCCGCCCGGACGGGCGACGACCAGCCGGGCTCCGACGATCAGCGGCCAGAAAAACTCCCACACCGACACGTCGAAGCTGAACGGGGTCTTCTGGAGCACCCGGTCCTCGGGCGTGAGGCCGTACTGCTGCTGCATCCACAGGAGGCGGTTGACGATGCCCCGATGGGTGTTGATTGCACCCTTGGGACGGCCGGTCGAGCCCGAGGTGAAGATGGCGTAGGCGGCGAAGTCGTCAGTCACAGGATGTGAGGGCGCAGCATGCTGCGCCCCTGCGCCCGGGTCAGGGAGGACATCGAGAAAAACGGTCCTGGCTTCATGCGCCGGGAGGCAATCAACAAGGTGACTCTGAGTGAGCAGTACCGGGACGGCCGAGTCCTCCAGCATGAAGGTGAGACGGTCGGCCGGGTACGCCGGGTCGAGCGGCACGTAGGCACCTCCGGCCTTGAGGATGCCCACCAGCCCTACCACCATCTCCAGCGAGCGCTCCGCGCAGATCCCGACCAGGGTCTCGGGACCGACGCCGATCGACGCCAGATGGCCGGCCAGCACCGTAGCCCTCCGCTCCAACTCTCGGTACGTCAGCGTCTGGTCCTCGAAGACGACGGCCGGAGCGTCCGGGGTCCTCTCCATCTGGGCCTCGATCAGAGCGGTGAGTGTCGCATCCGGATACTCGACGGCGGTCTCGTTCCAGGAGGCGAGCTGGTGCCGCTCGGGCTCGGTCAGCAGCGGCAGGTCGGCCAGCCGGGCGTCCGGATCGGCCACGGCTGCCCGGAGCAGCACCCCGAAATGGCCCAGCCAGCGGCCGGCGGTCTCCGCCTCGAACAGGTCCGAGCTGTACTCCATGGCCGTGAGAAGCTCGCCGCCGGACTCCAGGGCGAGCAGCGTCAGCTCGAAGCGCGCCGTCCCGGCGTGGACCTCCCGGGCCGCCAGGGTCAGGCCCGGGAGGTCAACGCTCTCCAGCGGCGGGTTCTGGAGGAGGAACAGCACCTGGAACAGCGGTGTGCGGGAGAGATCGCGCTCCGCTCCGACCCCCTCGACCAGCTTCTCGAACGGCAGGTCCTGGTGCTCGTAGGCGCGCAGGCAGGTGTCCCGCACCTGGCCCAGAAGCTCGCGGAAGCTCCGACCGTCGTCGAAGCGCGCCCGCAGCACCAGCAGGTTGACGAAGAAGCCGACCAGCCCCTCGATCTCCGGCCGCGTGCGGTTGGCCACGGGAGATCCGGCGAGGAGATCGGACTGGCCCGAGAGCCGGTGGAGCAGCGCCTGGAACGCCGCCAGCAGCGTCATGAACCGGCTGGCCCCCTCGCGCCGGCCCAGTTCGTCGACGGCCGAGATCAGCCCCGGAAGCGCGTGCGCCTCCAGGCCGCCCCGGTAGCTCGGGACCGGAGGCCGCGGCCGGTCCGTGGGGAGATCCAGGACCGTCGGCGCTCCGGCCAGCTCCTCGCGCCAGTAGGCCAGATGCTGCTCGAGCACCTCGCCCTGAAGCACTTGCCGCTGCCAGTCGGCAAAGTCCACGTACTGGATCGGCAGCGGAGGAAGCGGCGAGGCGAGCCCCTGCGCGAAGGCGCCGTAGACCGCCGTCAGCTCCCCCACCAGCAGATCGAGCGACCAGCCGTCGCTGGCGATGTGATGGACGGTGAAGAGCGCCACGTGCTCGCTCTCCATCAGGCGCAGGAGGATCGACCGCAACAGCGGACCGCGGGTCAGATCGAAGGAGCGGCGGGCCTCCTCCCCGGCGAGACGATCCGCCTCCCTCTGCCGGACCGGCTCCGGCAGCGCGCTCAGATCGAGCACGGGCAGCCGCAGGGAGACCTCGGGCGAGATCCGCTGTACGGCAGCGCCTTCGACCTCCTGGAAGGTGGTGCGCAGCGCCTCCTGGCGGCGCAGGATCTCGCGCAGGCTCGCCTCCAGCGAGGGCACGTCGAGCTGCCCGGTGATGCGCGCCGCCCTCGGCTCGTTGTAGATCGGGTTGCCCGGCTCCAGGCGGTCGATGAACCAGAGACGCTCCTGGGAGAACGACAGCGGAAAGGGACCGCCGGTCTCGCGGAGCGGGCTGAGTGGAATCGGAGGCGTGCCCTGCTCCTCCTGGAGGAACCGGATCGCCTCGGCCAGCTCGGCGGGCGTCGGGAACGAAAAGATCTGCTGGAGCGGGAAGTCGACCCCGAAAACCTCCCGGACCCGGCCGAGGATCTGGGGAGCCAGCAGGGAGTGGCCGCCGAGCTGGAAGAAGTCGTCGTGCGCTCCGACGGGCGAGACCCCGAGCACCTCCTGCCAGATCAGCGCGACCTTCTCCTCGTGCTCGTCGCGCGGCGGCTCGTAGGGATTGAAGAGACTCGGGCGCGGATGGAAGCTCCTCTCCGGCTGAGCCGTCGCCGCCTCAGGAACGGCTACGCCTGGAGCGTCGATCCAATACCGGCGACGCTCGAAGGGATAGGTGGGCAGCGAGACGCGGCGGCCCTCGGCCGGTTCAGCCTCCACGGGCTTGGTGCTTCCTCTCCCCTCCCTCAGAGCCTCGATGGCTTCTTCACGAGTGCGGCATTCCACAACCCTTCGGTGCTCGAAGGTACGCCGGCCCACGCGCAGGGTGTGCTCCACGTCGGCGAGGTCCAGCTCAGGATGATCCTCCAGCCAGTCCGCCAGCCTCTGGCAGGCCTGCTCCAGCGCCGGCTCGCTCCTTGCCGAGAGCGGGAGGAAGAACCGCTCCCGCTCAGAGCGTGTGGCCGGCAGCTCCGGCGCCTCTTCCAGCACCAGGTGGACGTTGGTCCCTCCGAAGCCGAACGAGCTGACCCCGGCCCGCCTTTCGGAACCTTCCCAGGGACGCAGCTCCGTGTTCACGAACACCGGGCTGCTCGCGAAGTCGATCTCCGGGTTGGGCTCCTGGAAGTGAAGGCTCGGCGGGATCTGCCGGTGCTTGAGCGACATCACCGTCTTGATCAGACCGGCGATGCCCGCCGCTACGTCCAGATGGCCGATGTTGGTCTTGACCGAACCGATCGGGATGAACTGCGTCTTGTCTGGTTTCCCCGTCGGGGGCCGGAACGCTTTCGTCAGCGCCTGGATCTCGACGGGATCGCCCAGACGGGTTCCCGTGCCGTGCGCCTCGATGTAGGAGGCCGACTCCATCTCGACTCCGGCGGCGGCCCAGGCCTCGGCGATCACCTCGGCCTGGCCGTCCACGCTCGGCGCGGTGTAGCCGACCTTGAGCGCGCCGTCGTTGTTCACGGCCGAGCCCAGGATCAGCGCGTGGATGTTGTCCCGGTCCTTCACCGCGTCCTCGGCCCGCTTGAGCACCACGACCCCGGCGCCGCCGCCGAACAGGATGCCCTCCGCTCCGGCATCGAACGCCCGGCACTTGCCGCTCTTGGCGAAGACCGAGCCCTCCGTCGCCCGGTAGCCGGTCAGCAGGTGGACGTTGATCGAGACTCCGCCCGCCAGCGCGAGGTCGCACTCGCCGTTGAGCAGTCTCTGGCAGGCCGTGTGGACCGCCACGGCCGAGGTCGAGCAGGCGCTCTGCACGGTGTAGCTCGGACCCTTGAGATTGAGCTTGTACGAGACCCGCGTGGCCAGCGAGTCCCCGGCGTTGCCGACGAGAAGCTGCAGCGGGTCCATGGTGCCCCCGGCGGCCGCCACGCTCGGCAGGAGGTTGAAAAGCAGGTAGGTGCTCGTGGTCTGGCCGCCGAAGACACCGGTCACCGTGCTCCCGAGCGTGTCGGGGTCGTAGCCGGCGTCCTCCAGCGCCTCCCAGCAGGTCTCCAGGAAGACACGCTGCTGCGGATCGAGGATCTCGGCTTCGCGGTGATTGATGCCGAAGAAGCCGGCGTCGAACTTGTCGAGGTCGGGCGGCTGCGCCGCGGCCTTGATATAGGTGGGGTCGGCGATGAGCGCGGGGCTCACTCCCAGGGCGCGCAGCTCGTCGTCGGTGAAGAAGCGCACCAGGTCCACTCCGTCGCGCACGCTGCGCCAGAGCTCCTCGACGTTCCGGGCTCCGGGGAACCGGCCCGACAGGCCGACGATGGCGATCGCGCCATCCAAGTCTTTACGCATGCTTGCTTTACTCCTCTGCGCCGTGGCATGGCCCGGCGTTTACCTATCTCCCATGGTGCCTCCGGATTCCCATCAGGGACAGCTTCAGGGCTTCCACATGCGGGGATCGAAGGCGAAGGGCTCCGCGGGCTCGACCCGGATGCGGGCGGCCTCGGGATGGCCGGGATTGATCAGGATGTTCCGCTCGTGCGGAATGATCGAAGATGGCACGGAGAGCACCGCCGCTCCGCCCTCCCGGACCCAGGCGGTGCCCAGGTCCTTCAAGCTGTCCGGGGCGGGATAGGCGCGCCATTCGGACGGGAGGTTGACGGCCTCAAGCGAAGCGATGGGCAGATCGTCCGGGAACTCGGCCGCGATGGCGACCAGCTCCTTCGGAGCCAGATCGGGCTCCAGGTGGACGAAGTACTCCAGGGCACACAGGGAAAGGGTCTGGGAGGTGTAGACCATCGCGCTCCCAGGGTGATTCCAGCGCCCCCCGTAGAGGCGGGCACCCTCGCCGTCAAAGGCCCGCTCCGCGTGGCGGGCCGTCGTGATCCGCCAGACCTTCAACTATAGACGCCGTGCTCGATCCGTCCCAGCACGTCCTCGACCTGGCGGCTGCCCAGGTCGGTGTCCAGGAGGTCCAGAGGTGTCTGGCCTCCCAGCGCCCGGTTCTGCGTGTGGAGCCAGCGCGAGGCCTGCTCCTGTCCTCCCAGGATGTCCGCGGCGTGCACCGCGATGCGCACCACCCGGACGAGCCGGTCCGACTCGCCCGGGCTCAGCCGCCTCTCCTGCTTGCGCCTCGTGAGCGTCCTCAGGGGGAGGTCGAGCGCCCAGGAGACCTCCTCGCGCTTCAGGCCGAATCTCTCCATGGCCGCTTCCAGGGAGGTGAACGGGAGGCCCCGCCGTATCCACGCCTGCAGGTCCTCGAAACTCTGAAGCCTGCCCCCTTCCTCTCCTCCCAACACTTCCACGATCCCGGATGTTGCACTCATCGAGGTCTCCTTCTGCCATCTGGCACTGAGTATAACGCCAAATGGCCCCGATATCTTCCCTTTACTGGGCAGGCTTCGGGGGCGGCGGCGGCGGCGGGATCGGGCTCATCAGGTCGACCCGGAGCTTCCAGGTGCCGTCCCGCTTCTCCCAAATCCGCATGTAGTTGGCCTTGACGGCCTGCTCGCCGCTCTTCCACTCGGCGGTGCCGTAGGTGTAGCCCATGTCGCCGGCGCTGGAGACGTCGCCCGCGATGGGCTGCGAGGTCATTGACTTGGGCTCCTTGTCCAGGACGGGACCGAACGCCGCCTTGCCGACGTGGGGGAAGGCTTCGTCGCGCATCAGGATGGCATCGTCGGCCATGCGGGCGGCGTAGGCCGCCGAGGTCCCCTGGGCCGTGGCCTGCCCGAGCTCGCGGTCGGCCGCGAGCAGCGAGGTCGTCCCGGCTGCCACGTCAGCCGTCTTGGTCTCTTTGGCCTTTCCGGCTTTGAGCGGGTTGGGCGTGGGCTGCAGGTTGGCCGGCTTCTCGTGGCCGATGCCGCTGTCGATCATGAAGCGCCAGTTGCCGTCCGCCTGCCTCTTCCAGACGGTCAGGTAGTGGCCGTAGCCGAACTCTCCCCCGCTCTCGCTCTCGAAGGGGCCGGTGGTCCAGCCCAGGTCGCCCGAGCGGGCGATGTCGGCGTGCTCCGGCCACCAGACCAGCTTGAACGGCGGATTCGGACGCGCGGCGGTCCACTCCTTGCCCCTCACCGGGCCGCCCCCGCGATAGATGATGCCGTCGTCGGCGATGTGGGTGACGAACGCCTCCTTCACCCCCTTGTCCACGGACAGCTTGGAAAAGGCGCGCTCGGCCGCCAGCAGGGCCTCATAATCGGCCTGGAGGCTCGAAGGTTGAGCGAAAGCAGGCATGGCCAGTAACGTCATCGCTGCAAGAGTTCGTTTCATCATGTCTCCTCGTTTCAAGCTTGATCTCCACGGCGCTGGCGCATGCGCTCCCGGCGCTGGGCGCCGCGACTGCGGCGGTCCTCGAAGGCCGGCTCCGC
>JANOCF010000473.1:0-2621 GCA_031412055.1 Holophagales bacterium
GTAGAGCGCGATCGTCGAAGACTCTTCCTCGGCCTTACCGGAGGGATGGAAGTGTGTCGAGAGAATAATGTCCGCTCCCTTGGGCAGCCGCCTTCGGGACATCAACCCACTGGCCGGCCACGCGACTTCCGGTGCGCGTCCCGAAGAACACATTGCACCAGCCCCCGTCAACGTTTTCTCCAAGCCACGCTACCTGTGTTCCCGACTGGCGAACATAGTAGGTGCCGCCGTCGCTTCCGCGCCACACGCCCGTGAGCGAGATTGTCGATCCCGACGGATCGTAGAAGGCGCATCCGCGCTCCTTGGAGGTCACGCTGGGGAAGTCCGTCGCCGGTGGGATGAGAGTCCTGATGCCTGCTGGCGACGATGTGAACCGGAAGCCGTTGGCCGTCCGCTCGACGACGACCTCGCCGGCCTCGGCGCGGCTCGTCCCCTTGGGCACGTCCAGGGACGATCCTCGGAACCGCCCGCCGGCCCCTCGTCTACCGATGAACACGGTTACGGCGCGCGGCGTTCTGCCCGACCGGGCTCCGCTCTCGATGAGACAGGCCAAAGTTCCATCCGGAAGCTCATGCAGGAAGGCATCGTCGCCGCTCTCGCGCTCTTTCAGCCAGTGGGTTGCCATAGAGTCCTCCAAATCACCAGCCGCAGCCGGCATCTACGTCCTCTACTCCAGAAAGAAAGACGCCCTCCTGAGCAAATCCCCCTCACTTCAGAGCTCATAAGCTTTTGCAGGCTACGGGATGGTCAAACTCCCCGAGCCCGGTCCCCGTCCACATCGTCTACTGGACCGCCTGGGTCGACGACGACGGCACGCTGCGGTTCGGTCCGGACGTCTACGACCAGGACCGCGATGTCTTTCTTTCGCGGGATGTACGGTCAGCGGGGAGGTGAGAGCCGATCTAATCCCGTGGCCCCTTTATGCGATTCTTCCGTTTCTTCTCCGCCTGGGCAGAGGCAGGAATCACCATGGATCCCAACGGGCGCGACAGCGGGCCACCTGCGCCGCCCGAGGGTCCCGGCACCGACGCAGGGATCACCATGGATCCCGACGGCTAGGAGTCGTCTTTGATGCCTGGAGCGTCGGCCTGCGGCCGGCGCTCCCCTGTTCCCGATTGTTTGTCCCGAAATTCTCCCCTCCGGTCCGGAGATCCCTCGATCTCCTGAACATGGAAAGGGAGCCCCGGCTGCGGTTCGCGGAGCCGGAGGGCTGAGAGGAGCGCCTACCGCTCGGGGACGACGACCCGCCGGCCGCCCAGGATCGTGGCGACGGGATGGCCGCGCAGCTTCCAGCCGTCGAAGGGGCTGTTGCGCGACTTGCTGCGGAAGGCGGAGATCTTGATCGTCACCTCTTCGTCCGGATGGAAGAGGGTGACATCGGCCGGGCTGCCGGGCTTGAGGGTGCCGCCGGGGATGCCCAGCACGCGGGCCGGGCCGGTGGACAGCAGCTCGACCAGCCGGTTGAGGGTGATGATGCCGGTGTGGACGAGGCGGTCCAGGCAGAGGCTCAGGGTGGTCTCCAGGCCCAGGATGCCGAAGGGCGCAAGGCTGAACTCGACGTCTTTCTCGTCCGGATGATGGGGCGCGTGGTCGCTGGCGATGCAGTCCACGCTGCCGTCCACGAGTCCCTCGACCAGGGCCGCGCGGTCGCGCTCGGAGCGCAGCGGCGGTTTCATCTTGGTGTTGGTCGAGAAGCCGCTCTTGGCGACCTCCTCGTCGGTGAGGATCAGGTGGTGGGGCGCCACTTCGCAGGTGACCGGGATGCCCTGGGCGCGGGCACGGCGGACCATGTCCAGGCTGCGCGCCGTGGACAGGTGGGCCACGTGGTAGCGGCCTCCGGTGTCCTCGGAGAGGATGATGTCCCGGGCCACGATGACGTCCTCGGAGCAGCCGGGAATGCCAGGCAGGCCGAGCCGGGTGGACCACTCGCCTTCGTGCATCACGCCCTTGCTCGTGAGGTTCAGGTCTTCGGCGTGCTGGATCACGGCGATGTCGAAGTGCTGGGCGTACTGCAGGGCGCGGCGCATCAGCTCGGCGTTCATGACCGGCTTGCCGTCGTCGGAGATGGCCACGGCGCCGGCGCGGATCATCTCGCCGATCTCGGCAAGCTCTTCGCCGAGGAGCCCCTTGCTGATCGCGCCGATGGGATGGACGCGGGCAAAGCCGTGGCGCCGGGCCTCCAGGAGGATGTGCTCGGTGATGGAGCGGCTGTCGTTGACCGGCTCGGTGTTGGCCATGCAGGCCACGCCGGTGAAGCCGCCCGCGGCCGCGGCCATGGTGCCGGTGCGGACGGTCTCCTTGTACTCCTGGCCGGGCTCGCGCAGGTGGATGTGAATGTCGAGGAGCCCCGGCGAAACCACGAGGCCGGCGGCGTCGATCACCTCCGAGTCCTTCGAATCGATCTTGCCGTCTATCTTAATAATGGCGCCGTCTTCGATCAGGAGGTCGAAGGTGCCGTCGAGGTCCTGGCTGGGATCGATCACCCGGCCGCCGCGAATCAGGAGCCGTTCGCTCACGCCCCCTCCTGGTGGACCATGGAGCAGAGGTAGAGGACGGCCATGCGCACGGAGACGCCGTGGGTCACCTGCTCCAGGATGACGGAGCGGGCGCCGTCGGCCAGC